>JALQTG010000251.1 GCA_023264075.1 Crocinitomicaceae bacterium | reverse complement strand
CGGTATTCGCAAACATGTCCTTTAAAGCTTGCGCTGAAATCGCTTGAGTTGTTCCACTTTTCATTAAGGTAACCATTTCGCTCAATTGATCAAGGCGTTCTGTTTGACCAGAATAGTCTACGGTATTATTTCCGTTTCCATCTGTGAAACTGAAAGTAGTTGGGATGACATATTCTGCATCATACATACAAGATCCGTCATCTTTCTTAGCTTCTCCATTGTAATTTGTTGCTAATGGGTCTGTGCACCCTTCTTTTTTACAGCTTGTAATTGAAAGCGCTGCAGATGCAATAAGTAAAGTATATAACGGTTTCATACAATAATATTTTTATTGGACAAATGTAGGGTGTGATTGTAGGCGGAGCAATACCACATATATGGTATTTTTAGAATCTTTCTAAATAAGCAGGGTTTAGCGTTAAATTCTTCACACTCTTTATATGTAATGTTTGTTTCTTTTCATTCTCATTTTTAGTCCTTACCTTTGTACTTTAAATTAAAAAGGAATAAAATGGCGGAAACAATGACAGGAATTGACATTAATGAGGTTCTAGCAGAATTAGGTGTTAATCAACTCAACAACGGTGCTTCTACTGGGTCTAATTGGACAGCAACAAGTGGATCACAAATTGATTCTTATTCTCCGGTAGATGGACGATTAATAGGTTCGGTGAAGGTTGCATCAGCGGATGATTATAATAAAACAGTAGATAAAGCTGCTGAAGCGTTTAAGGCCTGGAGAATGGTTCCAGCACCTGTTCGTGGTGAGGTGGTGCGTCAATTAGCGGTTGCATTGCGTGAACATAAAGATGCCTTGGGAGCATTGGTTTCATACGAAATGGGGAAATCATTGCAAGAAGGATTGGGTGAAGTTCAAGAGATGATTGATATCTGCGATTTTGCCGTTGGTCTTTCGCGTCAACTTCATGGATTAACAATGCACTCGGAGCGTCCTGGCCATAGAATGTATGAGCAATATCATCCGCTAGGAGTTGTTGGAATTATTTCAGCATTTAACTTCCCGGTAGCAGTTTGGAATTGGAATACGGCATTGGCCTGGATTTGTGGTGATACATGTGTATGGAAGCCATCCGAAAAAACTCCTCTTACAGCAATTGCTTGCCAAAACATTACTCAAAAAGTATTTGAAGCGAATAACGTTCCTGAGGGAGTTTCTTGTTTGGTGATTGGAGATGCAGAGATTGGAAAATTAATGGCGAATGACAAGAGAGTTCCATTGGTTTCTGCTACGGGATCAACACGAATGGGAAAATCTGTTTCTCAGGCAGTCGCTGCACGTCTTGGTAAGTCGCTTTTAGAACTTGGTGGGAATAACGCTATGATTATTACTCCAGAAGCAGATTTGAAAATTGTTGTTCCAGGTGCCGTTTTTGGTGCTGTTGGTACTGCTGGTCAGCGTTGTACGTCAACACGTCGTTTGATTATTCACGAATCTATTTTTGACAAGGTAGTTGGAACTATAGTTAATGCTTATGGTCAATTGCGCATTGGTAGCCCATTGGACCAGAATATGCATGTGGGGCCACTAATTGATATAGACGCTGTAAATATGTACTTAGACGCGATTGAGAAGGCAAAAGCGGAAGGTGGTAAGGTACTGGTAGAAGGCGGCGTTCTTTCTGGTGAAGGATATGAATCAGGATGTTATGTGAAGCCTGCAATAGTTCAAGTAGAGAACCATTTCCAAATTGTACAACATGAAACATTTGCACCCATTTTATATGTAATGAAATATTCCGGAGATGTTCACAATGCGATTGCTATGCAAAATGACGTTGTACAAGGTCTTTCTTCGGCAATTATGACAAATAATTTACGTGAGGCGGAAGCATTTTTATCTCATGCGGGATCTGACTGTGGAATTGCAAATGTAAACATTGGTACTTCAGGCGCTGAAATTGGCGGAGCATTTGGTGGTGAAAAAGAAACAGGAGGCGGACGTGAATCTGGTTCTGATGCTTGGAAAATCTATATGCGTAGGCAAACCAACACAATTAACTACACGGCAGAATTGCCATTAGCACAAGGAATCAAATTTGACTTGTAGAAGTTGAAAAAACATACCAAAAAAAGCAGGGGTGAAAAATATTTCGCCCATGCTTTTTTTATAACTATGTATTTAATGGTTGTTCGTCGACATTAGTCAACCACAAATTTATACCCAACTCCTTTTACAGTTTTAATAAAATCATCTCCGATTTTCTCCCTTAATTTTCGAATGTGGACGTCAATCGTACGGTCACCCACCACAATGTCGGAACCCCAAACTGTTTCCAGAATGGCGTCTCTTTCGAATACACTGCCCGGTTTAGACGCAAGCAATGCGAGTAATTCAAATTCTTTCTTTGGTAAATGGACTTTTTCTCCATTGAGCGTAACAACGTATTCATCTCGATTAATCACGAGTCCGTTTAAATCTTGATTCGTCTTAGACAAGGCCTCTGATCGTCGCAACAATGCCTTAATACGACTTATCAGCACCCTAGGCTTGACTGGTTTGGCAATGTAATCATCCGCTCCAGAGTCTAATCCTGCAATCTGACTGTAATCTTCATTCCGTGCGGTAAGAAAACACACAACGATATTATCAAATTCTGGTCGTAAGCGTAACTGAGTGCAAAACTCAATTCCATCCATCTCAGGCATCATGACATCCAAAAGGATGAGGTCAACGTTGTGATTTTTTAATTGTTCAAATCCTGCTCTTCCATTTTCAGCCACCGAAATTTCAAACCCTTCTTTAGTTAAATTATAAGAGATTAAATCCCGTATTTCCTCCTCATCATCTATAACTAATATGTGCTTCATGCCGAAATTTTCAAATTCTTATTGGTTTAATTCTTATCAAATTTAATACAATATTGGATTCTTAAGAAAATAATTTAGCTATCTATCTCGCAGAATTCAGTTTTAACAAAAGATTAATCAAAGATTCATATCGATGAAATATACATATAAATCGATGATGGTTGGTAATCTTTTTTAATGTACAACTTTATTATATTATTCTTAACGAATTTCCTCGACTGAAATACCATTCAGATAAGTTTCAAGAATGGGAAAACAGCAGTATCTTTGCGCTAGTAGTAGGTTAGGTTGATTAGTGTAATTAGAGCTCCAGACTTCCGTTTGGGGCTCTAATTCGTCTAGCGCACATTTACTCACCTTAGTTGTCGGATATTGTAAAAATGGAATTCTGGTTAAACGGGCATTTAACGTTTTAAACTAGAATGTTACCAAAACATTAAAAGTTTAATTCTGAGTAGATATGTTCCCGACAACGTTTAACTTCGTGGTTTGATAAACATAGATTTTTTCCAATAACCCGGAGTAGTGAAGTTAAGTAGAATTATATTTCTGTTGTTAGCAGTCATTCTTACCAGCGTAATTTACTGGTTGGATCACTCAGTTCAATCAAAAGGGTTGATGAGTCATCAGCCCAAGGAATTAGGTATTTTCGAGTTCGATTTTGAATCGAGCTGGTCTGTATCATCCGGTCTGGTGGTTCACTTGCTCATTCTTTTCGGGGCACTCGGTCTTTTTATTCACGGTATGAAAACCATGAGTGAAGGAATTCAAAAAGCAGCATCTAGTCAATTGCGTCATATACTGACGAACATAACTTCGAATAAATGGAACGGAATTTTTACTGGATTATTGACAACATTCATGGTGCAATCATCCTCGGCCACTACAGTATTGGTAGTTAGTTTTGTGAATAATGGTATATTGAGCTTAAAGCAGAGTGTAGGAATTATTATGGGCGCAAATATCGGTACTACTGTTACTGGTTGGTTGATTGCTATTTTTGGATTTGTAGCGCCTATAGGTGACTATTCTCTCATTCTATTTTTAATTGCGATTGCATTTTTATTTAGCAATAAAGGCCGTATTAAATCATGGGGAGAGACATTCGCTGGATTGGCTTTGCTTTTTATGGCGTTAGAGTTGTTAAAGGCCGGTATTCCGGATGAAATCATTAATAGTAGTCATTTCGATTTTCTGCAAGAAGTGTCGGGTGTAGGTGTGTGGTCAGTTGTCTTAGCTTTAATTATTGGTGCTGTTGTTACCATTGTTGTTCAATCGAGTACTGCGGCACTATTGATTACTATTTTGTTGTGTGAGCGTGCTATCATTCCTTATGAATTGGGATTAGGAATGGTGTTGGGAGGGAATATTGGTACCACCATTACTTCAAATATTGCCGCTATTCCTGGCAATGTGCATGCTAAACGCGCTGCAATGGCCCATCTCCTTTTTAATATCATTGGGGCTATATGGATGGTTTTTGTATTCCGTTGGTTTATTGTTGGAATCGATGGTGTCGTGACAAATGTCTTTGGTTTAGAAAACCCCCGTACGAGTGGTATTTCACGCGCTGTTGGATTAGCTCTTTTTCATACAGCATTTAACGTAATCAACGTAGTTGTTACGGTATGGTTATTAGATCAAATTGTAGCTTGGGTAGTGAGACTCGTACCTAAAAAACAAGGTGACGATGAGGTGTTTCACTTGGATTACATCAAAGCGGGTGTATTGGCCACACCAGAACTCTCTATTATTGAAGCCAAGAAAGAGGTGGCAAAATTTGGTCAAATCACCAGTAAAATGCTAGGATTCTTTAGTAAGTTGTTGGTAGAATCTGACAAGAATAAAAAGAAATATTATTACGATAAAATCGCGAAATACGAGGAGATTACTGATCGCGTAGAGGTCGAAATATCTAATTACTTGGCAAAAGCGGCAGAAAATGAGTTGAGTGAAGATACGAGTCGCAGAGTAAGGGGTATGCTTGCAATCATCAATGACCTCGAACGTATTGGAGATATCTTCTATCATATGTCCTTAACTTTAAACAGGAAAGAAGGGGAGAAAATTTGGTTTAGTCCAGAACAACGTAAAAACTTGATTCATATGATCGGCTTAGTAGATGAGGCGTTCACTATTATGATTAACAATTTGAAAGCTGATTACAAAACGGTTTCTTTCAGTTCGGCCTTGAATAAAGAAAACGAAGTGAATAGTTTCCGCGACTTTCTCAGAACTGAGCACTTTGAAAATATTGAGCGTCAAGAATACAATGTGAAAAGTGGTATTTTCTACAGTGACTTGTTCTACTCCTTGGAGAAAGTGGGAGATCACATTATGAACGTAACCGAAGCTATTGTAGGGGATAATGTGGCAGGCGAACTCAATGCTAGCCAACAATAAATCTTTTTTTCCGGGCTACATGGACGGATACTCCCAGTGCATTCGTTCATTTTTTATCTTTGTACCCTATGGCCATCCACAGAAATAGCGCATTGGAGGATCAAATTTTCCAGCTTTCGGAAACTCCTGAAGATTTCGAACAGGTGGCGTTAAATGTATTTGCCTATCAAATAGCCAATAACTCCTTGTATAAAACTTTTTGCGAACTTCAAGGAGTAAAAGAAGTTCACCGGGTGGAGGATATTCCATTTCTTCCTATTTCCTTCTTCAAGTCAACTAGGGTAATTGTTGATGGGCTATCGACAGAAGTGGTCTTCAAGAGCTCAGGCACAACCGGTCAAGTGCGCAGTGAACATCATGTTGCTTTCAAAGAAGTCTATGAACGCGCTTTTCGGTTGGCGTATCGACAGCTCATTGGGGAACCTACAAATCAGGTAATCGTGGCGTTATTACCAAATTATATGGCGCAAGGAGACTCGTCTTTGGTTTACATGGTAAATGAGCTGATTGCGGCTACACAACATCCAGCATCAGGATTTTACTTAGAAGAACTCCATTCACTTCCTGAACGTATTCAACGGTTAAAAAATGAAGGAAAAGAAATCGTCTTGTTTGGAGTATCGTATGCACTAATGGATTTGGCAGCCCTAGGCCCAGACCTATCCGGTGTTACCGTTATTGAAACAGGCGGAATGAAAGGGCGGAGAAAAGAATTATTAAAGGAAGAATTGCATGCAGAGCTATGCAGGGGGCTAAATGGCCCAAAAATGAGCTCGGAATATGGAATGACTGAAATGTTATCACAAGCCTATTGCAATGATGAGTTATTGTTCTCAAGCCCCAACTGGTTGCGCATTAAGATACGCGAAATTAATGACCCTCGGAGTTATGTTCCTACTGGAAAAACAGGGGGGGTTAACATTATTGATCTAGCAAACCTTTATTCTTGCGCATTTATTGCGACTGATGATTTGGGCGTAGCACATGGAAATCAATTCAAAATTTTGGGCAGATTTGATAACAGTGACATTAGAGGCTGTAATTTATTGGTTAATTAGAAAAAAGGAACAATCTTTGTCAAAAGAAATTAAAAAGAATAGATATGAAATATGTAATCATGCTTTTATCGGTAGTCGTCTTGGCAAGTTGTGCAACTAAAGTGCCTTATACCAAAAAGATTAAAGATGAATTTGACTTAACAGAGGACAAGTTGAAGAAAGTTCAGTTTTACACCTCCAAAACAATCATTTTGGAACGTAGTGAAAAATCAGAAACTACTGCAACAACAGGTGAGTCGGGAGACTTGGTAGTAAGCTCTAGTTCATTGTCTGAGCGGATTGTAATTCCTACAAGTACTCCTTGTGTATTTGATAAGATTGGAGAAAACGGAGCAGTATTTATTCGTTTTGAAGTTGGTCAAGGCAGAACATTGGTGTTTGCTGAGCGCCCTAACATGTCCTCTGGCCGTTTTTATCTTGTGGCTGATTGGAAAGCTGGAAGAGGCGAACTCGATTACGGTGGAGGTGTATATTTCGCTGTTTCAGGAAGTGACGCTGCTTACCTGATGGTGAAGCTGAAGCAATGGAAGAAAAACCAACGAAAAGACAGAGTAGTTCGCGGAATGAAAGTATCCTAATCGCAAAATAAAGGATTTATTACTAGCATAATTTGTTGGTAATATTGGTTTAATAACCACTCCTTACATTTGTAGCGTAGCAAGTAAGTTTTTTCATGAAAACAACATGAATTTAGGTTTAAGGGAAGTGTCAAAACTTCCCTTATTTTTTGCACAAGAAAATAGAACGCTTTTTATCTTTGAGAATTGATGGGAAAATTAGTGAATCGTGAATTAAGTTGGTTGTCGTTCAACGAACGCGTGCTTCAAGAAAGCTTGGACCGATCAACTCCTTTGGTGGAGCGACTTCGTTTTTTGGGGATATATTCGAATAATATGGATGAATTTTTTCGAGTGCGCGTTGCCAATATAAACCGATTAATTCCACTGAAAAATCAAAAAATAGAAGGGTTTGAAGGTACACCAAAAGAATTGTTGAGCACTATTCAAGATACCGTGAAGAAGCAACGCAGAATATATGATTTATCCTATCAGCGGTTACTCAAGGAGATGGAAGCGCATGGAATTTATCACATCAATGAACAGACAATTCCATTCGACATTAAAGACCAATTGACGGAATATTATCATGAAGAGTTAAAACGGGATATCGTTCCCATTATACTGGATAAAAAACATTCCTTCCCGCGGCTACAAGATAAAGAAATCTATTTGGCCACTAGGATTGTGAATGAAAAAAAGGCAAAAGTGAGGTACGCTTTGATTCAAATACCGGCGACTCATCCGCGTTTTTTGACCTTCAAAAATGAGCATAAAGATTATGTGATGCTGCTGGATGATGTTATTCGGTTATTTCTAGACCAAATCTTTAGCATTTTTGAATTCGATAGTATTTCGGCGTATACATTTAAGTTCACCCGTGATGCCGAGCTTAATTTAGACGATGATATTTCGATATCCATGTATGACAAAATGGAGCAAAGCATTAAACAACGAAAGAAAGGAGAACCTGTGCGCTTTATCTATGATCAAGAAATGCCTAAGGATTTGCTGAAGTATTTGAAGGAAGCGATTGGAATTTCAGAAATCGATCATACCTCCCCAAGTGGGCGCTACCATAACTTTAAAGACTTGATGAAATTCCCTGATTTTGGTAGGAAGGAGTTTGTATTCCCCAAAAGAAGTCCGCTTCAACATCCGGGGTTCAACAATGCTAAATCAATTTTGAAATCGATTTTAGAAAAGGATTACTTATTACATTATCCGTATCAAAAATTTGATCACCTTGTTGATTTTCTCCGCGAAGCAGCCATCGACCCAAAAGTACGTACGATAAAAATTAATATTTATCGGGTAGCATCAAGGTCCCAAGTAATTAATGCGCTCATTAACGCTGTAAAGAATGGGAAAGATGTAACAGTGGTGGTGGAGCTTCAAGCGCGTTTCGATGAAGAAAATAACATGTATTGGTCCAATGTGTTACGCGAGCATGGAGCTAAAATTATTTACGGTGTTCCTGGGTTGAAAGTACATTCGAAACTCATCCAAGTCACGCGATTTTCTGGCAAGAAGGAACAAGTTATTGCACACATTGGAACAGGGAACTTCCACGGTGGAACGGCAAAAGTCTATACGGATTACAGCTTGTTTTCTGCGAGGCCTGAAATCACGCGGGAGGTGAAAAAGGTGTTCAACTTGATGGAAAACAACATTGAGCGAGGCACTTACCGTAATCTTTTGGTTTCTCCATTTAACACCCGAAGAAAGTTTAGCGCCTTAATTAACAACGAAATAAAAAACGCCAAAAAGGGGTTGCCGGCCAGTATTGACATTAAGATCAATAATTTGGTGGACAACAAGTTGATTACGAAACTATATGAAGCAAGTAATGCAGGGGTTAAAATTCGAGCAATTATTAGAGGGGTGTGCTGTTTGGTGCCAGGGGTTCCGGGACAGAGCGAACACATCGAAATTATTAGTATCGTCGGGCGATTCTTAGAACACGAGCGGGTCATTATTTTTAATAACAACGGTGATCAACAGATTTATATTTCTTCTGCTGACTGGATGACCCGAAACCTGGACAAACGAATCGAGGTTACGGCCCCTATTCTGGAGGACGACATAAAGGCAGAAATAAGAAATGCATTTGAACTACAATGGAAGGATAACGTAAAGGCCCGAATAATTGATGCCGATTTGCGGAACAAGTATGTGAAACCAGCGCCAGGAGAAAAAAGCATTAGTGCGCAAGAGGCATTGTATACTTATTACCTGAACCAGGTGAATGTATAACTAAGGGGATATCTTGGAACCAATAAATAATTATTTCTCTCGGTTTACCGTATATTCCACCAAACCGATCAGTGCATTTTTGGCTGGCGATTCAGGAATGTCTTTTAATAAGTCAAGGGCTTCAGTTTTCAATTCCATCATGCGACCATAGGCATATTCGATTCCTCCATTCGAGATAACAAGTTCTATCGCACGATTAATTTTCTTCGAATTTTCGTTGTGTCGTTTGACAATATTGATGAGTTCTCTGCGTGTTTCTTTGCTTGCTGTGTTTAAGGTGTATATTAACGGTAAGGTCATTTTTTGTTCGCGAATATCTATCCCTGTTGGCTTGCCGATCTTCCCCGGACTTCCGTAGTCAAAAATATCATCTTTTATTTGAAACGAGAGTCCCACTAACTCTCCAAATTTACGCATGCGCTCCGCTTCATCTTCACGCTCTACCGAAATTGCTCCGGCTTCACAACAGGTAGAAATAAGTGAGGCTGTTTTTTGACGAATAACTTCAAAATATACGTCTTCCGTAATATCAAGTTTGCGGGCTTTTTCAATTTGAAGAAGTTCACCTTCACTCATTTCACGCACCGCTCTCGCCACAATTTCCAACGAACGAAATTTCTTGTGCTCAATGCTTAAGAGTAATACTTTGGACAACAAATAATCCCCCACTAGCACTGCTATTTTATTTTTCCATAAGGCATTGATGGAGAAAAAACCGCGTCGCTCATTGGCGTCATCTACAACGTCATCATGTACCAAGGTAGCAGTGTGAAGCAATTCAACCAAAGACGCAGAAGTGTAGGTATCATCATTGACTTCCCCAAGCATTTTAGCAGATAGAAACACAAACATGGGGCGCATTTGCTTCCCTTTTCGCTTGACAATGTAGTGGGTGATTTTATCGAGTAAAGGCACCTTTGAACGCATATTTTCACGAAAACGTAGCTCGAATTGATCGAGTTCATGCGCGATGGGTGCTTTTATTTCCTTTACTGTCATCATCGAGTGCAAATATACCGATAAAACACATTCTGGTGCAGGTGTTCAACCTTTCAGAAGTGAATTTGTTCGTGCCACTAAAAATTAGCCGTTTCAAGTCGTTGAACCAATTCCTCTTTGTGTTCGCGCACGTGCTGAAGGTAGGCTTTTGCTGCAGGACTCATTTTTTTTCCTTTCAACCAAACTAATTGCCACGTCGTAGATATAGGTAGTCCTTGAACAGGAATAATCGACAATAAACCTTGGTCGAGCTCTTTTTGAATCCCAATTTGAGGCATGACAGAGTAGCCAAGCCCCGCAAGTAACGCCTGTTTGATGGCTTCATTCGAGGTCAATTCGAGCTTAGCATAGGTAGGAATTCCTTGTGCACGCAAAAACGCCTCCATGTTAATGCGGGTGCCAGATCCCTGCTCGCGATAGATGATGGGATGCTCGTTAAATACTTTGTCGGGTCGTTGCTTTTTTTGAGTGGTCGAAGGTTTCTTTCCCACGAAGTAAAGCTTGTTTTCCATTAAATCTTCGTGTTCCAATTCTAAGTGTTGGGGAAGGATAGACACCAAGGCCAAATCAATTTGGTTCGTTTCGAGTGCTTTTACGACTTCGTTCTTATTGGTAACATCGAGGATGAGTTCCACACCTTGATTTTGATTCAAGAAATCCGTCAGTAAGAAGGGGATGATATATTTTCCAGTGGAAACACTCATAATCCGAAGTTTTCCGGTAAGGAGTCCTTTGTAAGCCATGGTTTTTGTGGATAGCTGTGCAATTTCATCCACAATACGTCGCGCGGCATCAGCAACTTCATACCCAAATTCGGTAATGTGGGTCGTTCGACTAATGACTTCAAAGAGGGGAATTTCAAATTGTTCTTGAAATTTTTTTAATTGAATAGATACTGCGGGCTGACTCATAAAGAGTTCTTCGGAGGCGCGTGTAATACTTTGTTTTTCAACTACCTTAAGGAATATTTCTAATTGATGTATGGTATAATGCATAATTATATATTTATGTATTGTATAACAAAGATATATGAAAATATATCAAATAGACTCCCCATTTTTGTGAAAATTAGAAAACACAACTATGAAGAAGATTACGATTGCAAAAGGTGACGGTATCGGTCCAGAGATCATGGATGCTACCTTGGAAATTATTAAAGCTGCTGGGGTTCAACTGGAATACGATGAAATCCAAGTGGGTGAAAAGGTTTACTTGAGTGGAAACACAAGCGGTATTTCTGATGATGCTTGGGAATCTATTCTGGAGAACAAAGTGTTTTTAAAGGCGCCTATCACTACACCTCAAGGTGGTGGATATAAAAGTTTGAATGTAACCATGAGAAAAACACTCGGACTTTATGCCAATGTACGTCCGTGTAATAGTCTTCATCCTTTTGTGCGCACCAAGCACCCCTTAATGGATATGGTCATTGTTCGTGAGAATGAAGAGGATTTGTACGCTGGAATTGAACATCAACAGACCGATG
>JALQTG010000134.1 GCA_023264075.1 Crocinitomicaceae bacterium | reverse complement strand
TGACCAACTCATCGGTAAGGGTGATATGCTAATTTCCACAGGTAATGATATGATACGTCTCCAATGTGGATTTGTGGACACTCCTGAAGTAGAAGAAATTTGTAATTTCATTGGGAACCAACGCGCTTATCCGGATGCATTCTTACTGCCAGAATATGTGGATGAAAACGCCGGTTCTGACCTCGGCGCTGATGATTTAGATGATCTAGATGCCAATTTCGCAGAAGCTGCACGTATTGTGACTATTCACCAACAAGGCTCTGCGAGTTTGTTACAACGTAAATTGAAATTAGGATATAACCGTGCTGGACGCATTGTAGACCAGTTAGAAGCGCATGGAATAATTGGACCATTCAAAGGCAGCAAGGCGAGAGAAGTACTCTTTAGCGACGAATTATCCCTAGAAGAGTATTTAAAATCAAAAGATTTGATTTAGTTAATTGGCATAGTTTGTGTAAACTTGCATTCAAAATAAAAACTATGAAATATTTAATAGTATCACTATTCTTTTTTAGTCTTACAGCGCTAGCTCAAAACGACGAAAAATCTCAAGAACTTTTGAATAAAATGTCTAAGGAAATAAAAAGTCTTAGTTCATTTTATATTGAATTCAGCTTCGCTATGAAAAATGCTTCAACCGGAGAAGACAGCAAAGAAAATGGTAAAGGCTACGTACAAGGTGACAAATTCAATGCATCATTAGGTGACAATGAAATCATCTCTAATGGCATCAAAATTTGGACGGTTGTTAAAGAAGAAAACGTTACTTACGAGAGCGCCGCTGATGATGAAGATGAAGAAAGCATCAATCCTAAACGACTAATGACAATTTGGGAAAGCGGGTTTAAAAACAACTATGTGAAGCAAGACAAACTGAACGGTAAAGCGGTTCACGTTATCAACTTGTTCCCTACAAATCCAGGAGAAGTTCAGTACCACACAATCACTCTATATATTGATGCTGCGTCTTCTGAGTTATCCAAAGCGATTATGAAAACTAAGGACGGAACTACGATGTCTTATGAAATTGAGAACTTTAAAAAGAATCCTGAAATTGCAGCTTCAAAATTTGTGTACGATGCAAAAAAATATCCCGGATATAGATTAATTCGAGACTAAACCATTTAGTTTAATTTATCTTAGAGCTGTGCTTATGTACAGCTTTTTTTTTGTTTAAACACTTCATAAACAAACACTAAGATCATTTATATGGCTTTATTTTTTTACAAACAATTATTATTTGTATTGAAATTATTGTTAATTTTCCAACAAACTATGAATTAACTGACCAATGGCTAATATTGGCAAAATCACCGAAGACATCATTAATCGCTCACCATTTTTGAGAGAGTCTCTTACTGAAGAACTTATCAATGTATCAGCGTTAGCGCGAAAAATCAAACCTGAAATTGAAGATATTGTTAAGAAAGAAATCAAAGAAGGCGCAATCATAATGGCGATTAAACGCATGTCCCCTGGCTACTACCACCGGATCAATTTGAAAATCAAAAATTTCATGGGGACCTTAGGAGATTTTCTTGTCCGCAGTGATTTGGAAGATTTCACTTTTGAGAATTCAGAAACCTTAACATTGAGACAATCTGAATTGATGAAGTCTTTGAACGACGATAAAGATGCATTTTATACGTACTGTCGTGGAGTAAACGAATCCACAGTGATAACAAGTACCTCTGTTTCTGACAAAATTCGCGAAATATTCAAAAAAGAGAAACTTAAATCCCACACTTCAGATTTGGCTTCAATCACCATCAAATTACCCACTGTGAACACTGAGATTTCTGGAATTTACTATTACATATTGAAACACTTGGCTTGGGAAGGAATCAATATTGTTGAAGTCGTTTCTACAGCCAACGAGTTTACTGTTGTGGTGAAGTCAGACGATATCGATTCAGCATTTTCGGTATTAATGCAGTTAAAAAAGTCAGGGAAGATTTCAGAATAATAAAGCACCAGACAGGTTGCTCATCTATTCTATTGCTTGATCAATTTCTTGCGCAGGACTCCTTGATTGTGTTCAATTATCAAAACATATATTCCTGAAGCAATCGCAGAAACATCAATATTATTTGGTGTGTCTATCGTAAACATTTGTTTCCCATCAGCAGAAAGGCAACTTACCGAGTGAATTCCTTCTCCATGGATAGAAATATAATCTGTCGCTGGATTGGGAAATAATTTTACCTCATAGTTTGCCGCAAAAGTTGGAACAAATAGAGGATCCTCCTTGCGTAAGTCAATACTGTCCAAGTATATCTTAAATCCATTGAATGTTGTCAGGACAAATGCGATGTGAACGTTCTCATTCACAAACTGCTCGATTTCTACTTGATGAAAGGTCCAATCAGGAGATTCATTCGTTACCATTACTAACGTATCTGTGAAATCACTGCTGTTCGTCCCTGAATTCGAAATAAGCACTTTATACGAATCTGGAAACGACGGGTCATGGGATTTACCATACCAAGATATAAAATTTCCACTTCCTCCTAAAGTAACATTCGGCATAATTAACCAGCGATCTGCGCGATCAACAGGCTGAAAGTAAGATGTACTTGAGACAACACTATTCAATGCATCATCCGGGTCAGCGACAACTATCCAAGCATCGGTGTATTCTGAAACGTCTGGATGAGGTGTATTACCGTCATTATTGACAAGCGTCCAATCCGCTGGAATTCCTCCATCGAACGTTTCGTAAACCAATGGAACTTGACCCCACGACATATTGATGCAGCCAACACATAAAACTAATAGAATTGATTTCATACGGCGAATTTACAAAAACAGAAGCGTTCTAGCGTAAAAAAACCTGAATTAATCTTCCTTAACAGCAATTAGCTTGAGTGGGGACAGGTGCATGATTCGTCCATCTAAATCCATTGCTTTGATATGGGTAAAGAAAATTTCTGAATTACTTCCATAGGATTGAAATGTCGCACAAATTGAATCTGGAATGGTATTCCCTACCACATGGGCTTCGACTGTTGATTTACCATCAAAATATATAACATCATAGGTAAGAATCCGATACCCAACATTTGTCGTCAGCCCTTGAATGTCGCAGATCATTTCGGCAGGAATACGCCCATTGAAGTAGCCCGCAATTTGCGGATGAAAATCCATTTCTGTCCATTCTTTTTCAATACGAACAACCCGTAAATTTTGGCTGCACACAATCGGAATAAGAGCTAAGACAAACGCGCTAAGCAGATACCCGTTCCTCATTTAGAATTGTTTTTATCCTTTCCTCAGTTACTTTCTCAGCGGGTATCACATTGAGTTGAATTCTACCTGATTGTTTTGCACCTGCCTTGGAAGTATGAGCATATGCCACTTCGTTATTTTCAAGAACAATCATTACCACATTTTCATGTCCATTCATACCAAATGAGGTCAACGGATTTGACAAAGAACCAAACTGATAACGCACATCCTTATCCAGATCAAAGACATACACTGATTTAGGGGAAATGACATTTCCAGCAATTTCAAAGCGGATGAAGTTCTCAAAGGGTTTGGGATAACCAACTGGCTTATCGCAATTGAAGACTCCAAACTGAGTAGTTCGAAACTTTGCTGAAGCAGCAGTTAATATTTCACCAACAAAACGGTCTTTACGCTGTTCTTTAGCCTCGAGAATTTTCTTGGCCTCGAGATAAACAACATTAGATGCATTGAATCTCTTTTCCATATCCGCAATATAACGTTGTAGCTCGATATTTTTTTCCGCTCGGCGATTGACCAACTGCTCTCTTTCTGCCTCAATGAGATCACGCTTCGCTTGAGCATCCTGCTTGGCTTCATTATATACTTGTATAGCTTCCTCTAAGCGAATGCCAGTTACAATTGGTCGAACCTTAAGGGATTCCTCTCCTAGTTTATCTGAAAACGTAACGCTATACTTCCCTTCAACTTCCTCAATTGTAAAATTGGACCAAGATTTTTTAAAAATGTTCTCGTAATTCGCTTGATTGGGGTATGCCTCAAAATTAATTGGCCCAAGAGCAGCTAGCTCTGGGAAATCGCGTTTATTGTAATCTAAAGTAAAGATATATTGCTCGTTTTTAGGTAAATAATACGTTTCTTTGAGCGGAAGAGGTGCCTCCAGCAAATCGTTTTCCTTTTCACTAATTTGAGTAGTAATTGATTGAATTTCATTCGTAAGTACAGTCTTCTTTTTATCTGTTTCTGAAAGAGCTGTTACTTCATCCACCTTTCCTCCTGAAAACTCGCATGGATAAGTAGTCCATTTCCCGGATTGGTCGTCCAATGCATAGAAATCAAATCCATCATAATCCTTGTATAGTTTTAAATCTATTTCTATCGGCTGATCGGCACGGACAAAAACTTCTTTACCTTCTTGCTCTCCGCGCACTTCAATCATACCTGCAGATTCGAATGCACTATTTTTGAAATCCATTGGGACACCAGCCAAAAAAGCAGTTGTTTTATCTTCAAATACGCGCGTTTTAATCACCACACGACCTGATGATATAGTTTCAATTGAACCCGCTTTAATGGAAATCGTAGATCCATTTTCAAGGATAATTTCATTATCAATAGAGGGATCAATTTCATGACTTACAAAAGGAATTTCCACCGCTGCCACGGGAGACTTAATGCATTCAGTATCTTGAGGAAGGCCATCTAAGGCTAAAGTAGTGTTCTCTTCATGTATTGTTTCTGTTAAAGTTTCGTTTTCAGTAAAAGGTTGTTTTGTCAAAAGGAAAAGACCTAGGGTGGCTACACCGGTTGTCCCCCAAAACCATATCGACTTCCAATATGGGTTTGGGGGGGCTTTAAAGGACTTCAATAATTTGTCAAAATCTTGTCGTTCGGCTATTTCTTGTGAAGAAATAGATCCTCTGTCTAAAATTATTTTGCGGTTTTTCATTACCGGTTATTTTGATTAAATAGTTGTTTCAATTTTTCCAATGCCCGAAAAGTCTTCACTTTTGCATTGTTTTCAGTAATCCCTAATATCTCCCCCATTTCTTTATAGGGACGTTGTTCGAAAAAGCGCATTTCAATTAATTGAACATCTGCTTCTTTTAGCTCAGCAATAGAACTTAGCAATCGCTTTTTATTGATTTCATTTTCTTCGTCTTCAAAAACATCCATGAAAGTAGCTAAATGAACGGTTTCAATGTTGATTGCCCGTTTCGAGGATCTGTCACGAAATGCCTGGTACAACTCGCTCTTTGCAATGCGATATAACCAAGAACCAAAAGGAACACCCCGATATTCGTATTTAGGAAGATTATTCATGGCCTTCAAAAAAACTTGTGAAGTCACATCGAACGCCAATTCTTTGTCATCCATCCGTTGATAGATATATCGAAAAATCTGCTCATGATATTTCTCATAAAGCGACGCGAACTTCTCTGGATCTCTCTTCGCTAGCTGTATCCACTCCAACTCAGACCTGAGTTTTTCATTGGTGTGATGATACATGGGGTTCATTCTACTCATAGTTCACTGGTTTTGGGTTCAAACGCACTGCTTGCAGACAGTACTTTAGTATTATAATTTATATTCAAGAAATAGTTACAGGAAACGAATATAAATTATGCCATTCTTAACGAAAGTTTTTCACATTTATTACCACTCTAATATTAATTGACTGTTATTTAGGTGATTAATTACTCGTAATAAATGAAGTATCTGTAAGCGATTCAAAAAAATCCAGTAGATCTTTGAGCTCCTCATCACTTAAATCAAAAGAAATTATTCGCTCATCTTGATTTGGATGCCCATCTCCACCCTTTGCATAGTAGTGTATAACTTCCCGTAGACTTGGAACAGAACCATCATGCATATAAGGTCCAGTAAGTGCTATGTTTCTAAGCGTTGGGATTTTGAATTTGCCCATGTCTTTAGTTCGCCCCGTGATACGATAGAGTCCTTGATCAGTAGATAAACTATCTCGACCATTACTTAGAATGTCATAAGTAGTAAAAGCCGGGGCAGGGTGACAACTAGCACAATACAATTTATCGGAAAAAATACGATACCCATTTTTGACACTTCCTGATACTGCCTGCTCATCAGCATTATAGAACCACTGATCGAAGGGTGAATTTTGACTTATTAAGGAACGCTGAAAACTACCAAGTGCTCGTGTCAACACGAACGCGTCAAACTCCCTTCCGTAGAGACTTTTTGCTAATTGCTGATATTCTGGGACATGGCGCAACTTTTCAATTAATTGCTGAATATTATTCCCCATTTCGTTCGTATCCTTTAGAGGGACTAAAGCCTGCATTTCAAGCGTAGGAACAGCACCATCGAACATGAAATGAGGTTGATACCCTACATTTAGTAGAGTGGGAGCATTTCTCATAGTAGTATTGCCCTTTATTCCGACGGCTTTTTTCCGCCCGTCAGTAAAGGCAAGAGCAGGCAAATGGCACGAAGCACATGCGAGTGCATTATTAACTGACAAACGCTTATCGAAAAACAATTTCCTGCCCAGATCAACGGTTCCCGAATTATGTAAATATATCGAATCATATGATATCTGCCCCATTGGCAGAATGGAACCAGACTCATTACAGTTGTCAGCACTACATGATAACAACAAGAAAAATGCTGCCCCAAAAATCGTCGAACACTTCGAAAAACTGGCTATGGCCCCGAGTTGAATCAAAATAAATAATTAACAACAACTGATTCAATAAATTTACGTATTATTATGTCAAATAAGCTGAAAAACATGTTTATTTGTTAATTAAATATTAATATGTCTCTTTAGGCATAGTTGTTGATTTCAATGAACTAAACTACAAAAGTCACATACAATGAAAAAGTTATTATTACTTACCTTATCACTGCTCACTGGATTTTCCATTACAGCTCAAGATTATGATGACCTACTTATACTAAGGGCCGATCAAAACTGGGAAAAGCTCATCATATCAGCAGAAAAATATACGTTAAAAGATGCCACTAAGAATGATCCAATTCCATATTATTATATGGCGTATGGTTTATATAAAATTTCATTTGTTGGTGATCGTCCGGATGAATTCAAGAATGCCTTTAAAAACTCCATTGGTGTAATTGGAAAAATGGATCGAAAAGACAGTGATAAAGTTGTATTTAACAAATATCAAGATTTCTTCGAAGAAGTAAAAGGAACTTTATTCGAGATGATTCGGAATGATATTGAAGCAGATGACTACAGACGTTCCTTTGGATGGGTAATGAATATGTATAAGTTTGGCAGAGATGATATTGGAGCTAAATTTTTGGATGGTACATGCCGTTACAGAAATGGAGACAAAGCAACTGCTCGTACTAAGTGGAAAGAGGGAAAGGAACTGATCGGAGCACTTGAATCTCTCGATGGTTTGTTAGAGATAGACCGTGAAATTATTAAGTTTGCTTTATATGAGTCGGCTAAATGTCAAGTAGACGCTAGACAACCTGCAGAAGCAAAATCCATCATGAATCTGGGGGCACAATGGTTTGAGGAAGATGAGGATTGGCAACGATACTACGATGAGATTGTAAATTAATACAACGTTTTAAAACAAAAAAGCCCTTCACCGAGGGCTTTTTTCTTTTTATTCAGAAAGCAAATCAAATACTCCTTTCAATAGATATTCCTGAGATGAATTGGGGCTGTAATTTGGAACGATGTACCATCCATCATTACTCTTTATACCTGACATATACACTTCCTCTAGCTCATAACCATCAGCAGTTTTCTGAACGACGCGCAAAGCACGATACCCTTCACCTTTATCTACTGCCGCTGTTGGGGGCAAAGCAAAAGATGATTGGAGATGCTGAACCACATTTGCGCTTACAAAAGAACCATAGGTTACACCACGATTTTTCAATGTATCAGAAAATTCAGCATAAACTGTTGCGCCTCTCTCATCATCAATTTCCATCCCTTTGCGCACAATAGTGGCTTTCATTTCTTCATCAGAACCTGGTACAGTAAAAAAGATTTGCTGACCGATATTTATTTGACCATAGTCTTTTTCGAAAACAGCTAACTCGATCTGAAGTCCCGATTCATCAATTAAGGTAGCTACTGGATTTTCGGCCGTAACTAATTCTCCCGAACGCACATTTACTTGTGCGATCCAACCTGACTCAATTGCTCGAATAGGAAGGTGAGCCTGTATCTCCCCTCTTGAAATAGCACTTGGACTAAGACCAACCAAATTAACTAACACGTGTAAACTATTAAATTCCGCCCGTGCAGCCTCAAAATCAGCCCTAACTTTGTTGAGCTCCTTCTTTGCGATTACTTCATTTTTTTGCAATGACGTCATACGTTCTAATTCATTTTCTAGATAAGAAAATCTACTCAACGCTATAGCATATTTTTGTTGTAGCTCAATAATATCAGGATGTTCTAAAATTGCTATCACAGCTCCTTTTTTGACATAATCTCCTGGGTTGACCTTTATCTCTTTGACAAACCCAGAAACGAATGTATTGATATCGTGTTCCGCTGATGGTGCTGCACGCACATACCCCGTTAACGACAAAGAGGAAACAAATTCATGCGTTTCAGGAAAACCAATTACCATAGCATTCGCTTGTATCTGTTCGTTTGAAACGAATACATAATTCGTGACCTCATCACTTATTTCACTGCTATTTTCGGAACAAGAATTGAGTCCCAATATCATTAGCAGTCCTACAAATATTTTAATTGTTTTCATAGTTCTAATATTGCATAATTTAATTCTATAGCCGTTTGGTTATAGTTATTCAACGTTTCTAAATAATCTAGTTTTATCCGCATAGCATCTTCCAAACTACCCGTGTAATTAAAAAAGTTAATTTCGCCACCGTCGTATGCTGCTTTCGAAATTGTAGTAATCTCTTCCGCGAACCGGAGTCCTTCAGTATCAAAATAATTCAATTGAACTTGACAACGCTGCATGTTCGCCTCTAACTGTTCTCTGTAGGAATTAAACCTCCATTGATAATCCTCATACTCCTGTTTGGCTGCAGTAATTGCCAACCGTTTAGATTTGACTTCCGCTCGGTCGCCAACATAAAGTAAAGGCAACTTCAACCCAACTTGATACCCTTGTAGATTCGCATCCAAGGCACGATTACTACCAATGAAGTAATTGACACTAAACCCAGGAAGCATTTCTTGTTTCTTTACCTTTAGCTCCGATTCTTTGACGGCAATCCTCGACTTAGAGAGGTTATCACCCAGTTGAATCAACCAATCATTCCCTATGTTCTCATACTTCGAGTGGTCGTTAACATCTACCTGAAATATCGTATCGACTTGAACGAAAGATTTTAGCTGAAGGTATCCTTCTTGGAGCTCCTTTTCTAGTGCATTAAAACTCGTTAACAACTGCTGTTGCTTAGTCTTTGCAGTAATACTTTCAAGCTTAGAAGATTCACCTGATTCATATTTCAGCATTGCTTGGTGAGCATAGTCCGAATACAAATTGATTAACTCCTCTAAAAGAAGTTTCTTTTTCTCTAAATAAAGTAACCAGTAATAAGATTGAGTAACCGACTTTAAAAGCTGAGCACGATAATATGCTAGGCTGTTTTCAGCCAACCTATTTTGAGCTTCAAAAACTGACTTTCTCGCTCCATAAACAGTAGGAAAATCAAAGTTTTGTTGGAAGCCGAACTTGTGATTAGGAAGTCCATTAATTGCAATATCATTTTCATCAAACGCATAAAACAATTCGGTAGGCTCAAAAGTAAAAGCGGACTGAATCATCGAATTAGACGATTCTACTTTTAATTCACCTGCCATGAGTAGATGATTATTATTCAATGTCAATTCCTTAAGTTGATCCAAATCTAATTGAATATGCTGCCCCAACATCATGTAGGGCGTTGCAATAAATAAGAGGATTAAATATCTCATATTACTTTGTATTTCTAGATGTTTTTGAAATTTCCTTTCGTCTGAGTAGGTCGTACATCACAGGTAAAACAATTAAGGTTAATAACGTTGAAGTAATCAGTCCTCCAATTACTACGGTGGCAACAGGACGTTGAATCTCAGCACCCGCTCCTGTGGAAAGAGCCATAGGAAGAAAACCTAGCGCCGTTGTTGTTGCAGTAAGTATAACGGGCAGTAAACGATCTTTGGCACCTTGAATAATTTGCACAGACAACTTGTCCGAGTCTTTCAAATTAAATGTTTTATAATGCTCTATCAATACGATACCATTGAGCACCGCAACGCCAAAAAGAGCAATAAAACCAACTCCAGAAGATATGCTAAATGGCATATCACGCAAAAACAGGAGTGCAACACCTCCTACTGCAGCAACGGGAATAGCCATATAAATAATAAAAGCATCCTTGACCGACTGAAATGCGAAGTACAACATAATAAAAATGAGTACTAATGCAATAGGAACTGCAATAAACAGTCGATTAGAGGCGCGCTCGTAATTTTCAAACTGACCGCCATAGGTTATTCGATATCCCGTTGGAAGTGTAAAGTCGGCCTTTAGCCTTTTTTTGATCCTATGAACCACGGTTTGTAAGTCGCTTCCTCTCACATTAACCCCTACAACAATTCTGCGATTCGTTTCATCTCTTGAAATTTTAGCGGGTCCTTCTGTTCGTTCCACCTCTGCTAGGATTGAAAGCGGCACCTTTATTCCTAGAGGCGTGTCAACCAATAAGTTTTCCAAGTCTCCTTTTGAATTGCGATCCGCTTCATCGGCACGAACGATTAAGTCAAAACGTTTTTCATTCTCAAAAACTATCCCTACTGGTTTTCCTGCGAAATTCATCGATACGGCGTCATTGATTTCAGCTATAGAAACACCGTAACGCGCCAATTCCGCACGTTTATAAACCACACTATATTGAGGAAGACCTATAATTTTCTCCACCACAATATCACTCGCACCTTCAATGTCGTGTATCAATCGTTTAATTTCTAATCCTTTCTTTTGTAATACCTCTAGGTCTTCTCCAAATAATTTAATGGCAATGTCAGACCGCGTTCCGGTAATCAATTCATTGAATCGCATTTCTATGGGTTGAGTAAACTCAATTTCCAAACCGGGAATAATTGATAATTTGTCCATAATAACATCTGCGAGTTCTTCTTTCGTTTCCGCTGATGTCCACTCCGATTTCGGATGTAACATAACCATTACATCCGTTTCTTCCATAGACATAGGGTCTGTTGGTACCTCAGCAGCACCAATCCTTGTGACAACCGTCCTTACTTCTGGTATTTCCGCTTTTAAAATCTTTTCTATCTTCGTTGTTGTCGCAATCACTTCGTCTAGCGATTTTCCCGTCTTCAATATAGGCTGTAATACAAAATCACCTTCATCGAGCTGAGGAATAAACTCCCCTCCCATTCTAGTGAACATAAAAACTCCTATGACAAGTGTTAGCCCACTCAGACCTAATACTTTTGTTTTGTTGCGCAGCGACCAATTCAAACTCGGCGTATACAAACGTTGGAAAAATTGAATAAAGCGTTTGGAAATAGCCATAGTTTTCAATGACTTAGGCGTTAAAAACAATGACGTCATCACAGGAATATAAGTAAGGCAGAGAATAATTGCCCCAACAATTGCAAAAATGAACGTAAGCGCCATTGGAACAAACATCTTCCCTTCAACCCCATCTAAAGATAGAATAGGAATAAAAACAATAATAATGATAAGCTGGCCGAAGATGGCTGAGCGCATCATGCGTGTTGTACCCTTAATGGTAGCATTATCTCGTTCACTTTGACCGAAAGTTATTCCATTCTTAGAAATACTAAACCCTGCCAATTTCAACGCAACAAATTCAACAATAATTACCGCTCCGTCTATAATAATCCCGAAGTCCAATGCCCCCATACTCATAAGGTTGACATTAATTCCAAATACGTACATGAGTGACAAGGCAATTAGAAAGCATAACGGGATAACTGAAGAAATAATCAAACCAGCTCTCCAGTTGCCAATTAGAAATATGACCACGACAGCAACAATTAAAAATCCAAGAACCAGATTTTCAATTACCGTATCAATTGTCTTTTCAACCAACTCACTGCGATCCAGAAACGGCTCAATGCGAACTCCTTTTGGCAATGCCATCTGA
>JALQTG010000080.1 GCA_023264075.1 Crocinitomicaceae bacterium | reverse complement strand
TTTTGCACTTCTTGCTGTTTCAGGTTGTAAGCAAAAAAACAACCTAAAACCTGTAACCTACTAAAGCGCGCAGAGCAAACAACTATAAATATAACGCATTATGAAATCACCAGTAGTTTTAACAGGAGGTACAGGTTATTTAGGTGCCCATATCTTAAACCAGCTATTAGAAAAAGGTTACGAAGTGAGATTAACTTCTCGTAATCCTGAAAAAACTAAAAACGAAGCATGGATAAAAGAGTTAATTTCAAAATACACCGACAAGTTATCCTTCTTCGCTGCCGACTTAGAAGAAAAAGGGAGTTTCGATGAGGCAATGATCGGAGCAAAAGGAGTAATCCATACTGCTAGCCCTTTCAAGATAGAAGGAATAAAAGACGCAAAAAAAGAATTAATCGATCCTGCTGTTAATGGAACAGAGAATGTATTAAACAGCGTTGATAAAAACGGGAGCATTGAGAAAGTCGTGCTCACCTCAAGTATGGCGTCCGTATATGGTGATGCTATTGACATAGAACTCCACAGTGAAGAAGTATTTAACGAAACCCATTGGAATACTTCCTCAAGTATCAAACATCAACCGTATTCTTTTTCTAAAGTAAGTGCCGAAAGAGCAGCATGGTCCATAAACTCGAATAAACCTTGGAAATTAATTACAATCAATCCAGGTTTTATTCTAGGACCATCGTTAACGAAGCGCTCAGACTCCACAAGTATAAAGTTTATGGTTGACATGCTGAACGGAAAATTCAAAACGGGGGTGCCCAATTTATATTTTGCAGTTGTTGATGTTCGTGATGTCGCCGCGGCGCATATTGCAGCGCTCGAAGCTGAAAATGCCTCTGGCAGATATATATGCTGTAACGCCACCAAAAGTATTTTGGAAATTGCAAAAGAACTTCGTCTTCAAGCACCAGATAGAACAAATAAAATTCCGACGAGACAGCTTCCTAATTGGCTTGCATACATATTCGCACCTCTTCTTGCTGGATTTTCTTGGAATTATTTGAAGAAAAACCTCGGCATACCTGTTCGCGGAGACAATGCAAAAATTAGAAAAGAACTTGGAGTTGAGTTCCGCCAGTTCTCAGATACGTTGCTAGCACATGCAGAGCAAGTGAAAAAAGATGGTCTTTTAAAACAATAAAACTTTTTCCCAAAATAGATGTTCTTCATAAAAGTAGGTTATGAAGCATTTAATTATTGGAGGAAGCAAAGGTATTGGAGCAGGATTGGTTCAACTCTTCGTTGCAAATGGAGAAGAATGCATAGTAATATGCCGATCTCAAACCGAACAAGTCGAAGGTGTACAATACATACACCTTGATGTGACTACTGATGAACTTCCAGACATAGAGCAGCTCAAAACAATTACATATTGTCCAGGAAGCATTAATTTAAAACCCATAAGCAGTTTGAAAGAAGATGACTTTCTTTCTGACTTTACTGTTAATGTGTTAGGTGCTGTGCGCGTGATTAAGAAATATCACCGTCAACTAAAAACAAACAATGGATCTATTGTATTATTCAGCACGGTGGCTGTTGGGCAAGGCATGCCTTATCATACTTCTGTAGCGGCATCAAAAGCTGGAGTAGAAGGCTTAACTCGATCACTCGCAGCGGAATTCGCACCGAATATACGCGTTAATTGTATTGCTCCTACGATTACGGACACCCCGCTTGCATCAGGACTATTGCGCAACGAAAAAATAAGGGAGAATACTGCAGAACGACATCCTTTAAAACGATTTTTAGAGCCTAATGAGGTAGCGGGAATGGCGGCGTACTTGCACAGTCACCTTGCGCGGGGAATCACAGGTCAAGTCATTGGGATTGATGCAGGTCTCTCCCGCCTGCGCGGATAGGCACTGGACAAATACCTTTTCGCATCACTCCAAAATCATCTTAATTGTTCGAGACTTTGTACGATCTTTAGTATTTAGGTAAGTTATAATTATTAAATTTGCCGTCTCAAAAGAGTAGAATTATGTCACATACAATTAAACCGGGTATAGCAACTGGGGATGAAGTACAGGAAATATTTAAATTAGCAAAGGAAAAACGCTTCGCATTACCTGCTGTCAATGTTGTTGGTTCGAATTCCGTGAATGCAGTAATGGAAACTGCGGCAGCGATGAATGCTCCTGTAATTGTGCAGTATTCTAACGGAGGAGGTCTTTTTAACGCTGGAAAATCTCTTTCCAATTTAAATGAGCGGGCAGCAATAGCAGGAACTATTGCTGGGGCGCGTCATGTTCAGCTTATGGCGGAATTATACGGTGCAACAGTTATTTTACACACCGATCACTGCGCCAAGAAATTGTTACCTTGGATTGACGGACTTTTATTGGCAAGTGAAGAAGAATTTAACCTTACTGGGAAGCCGTTGTTTAGTTCTCATATGATTGATCTTTCAGAAGAACCTTTGGAGGAAAATATTGAAGTTTGCAAGCGGTATTTAGAACGCATGAGCAATATAGGTATGACACTTGAAATAGAATTGGGAATTACCGGTGGTGAAGAAGATGGTGTCGACAACAGTGATGTCGATAGCTCAAAGCTTTACACTCAACCGGAAGAAGTAGCTTACGCCTATGGAGAATTAATGAAGGTTTCCGATAAGTTCACGATTGCAGCTGCTTTCGGAAATGTTCACGGCGTTTACAAGCCTGGAAATGTCATTCTAAGACCTATTATTCTAAAAAACTCACAAGATTATATTCAGAATAAATTCAATACCGGCCATAATCCGGTTGATTTCGTTTTCCATGGAGGATCAGGCTCTACCGTAGAAGAAATTCATGAAGCTATCGGATATGGTGTGATAAAAATGAATTTGGATACTGATTTGCAATTTGCGTTCAATGAAGGAGTGAGAGATTATGTTCTACAAAACGTTGATTATTTAAGAACTCAAATTGGAAATCCAAACGGACCTGAGGAACCGAACAAAAAATACTACGATCCGCGGAAGTTCTTGCGTGCAGGAGAGGAAACATTTGTTGCAAGATTAAAACGTTCATTCGAAGATTTGAACAATGTAAACACACTCTAGTGTATTACCACTAATACGATGAATTATGGGATGGTTTAAAAGAAAAACGGAAGGGATTACCACTTCCACAAAAGATAAAAAAGAAACACCTGAAGGACTTTGGTACAAATGTCCCAAATGTAAAACTGTTATTACAACAGAAGATCATGAGAAGAACGGTTATGTTTGCGAACGATGTTCTTATCATGAGAGAATTGGATCAGAAGAATATTTTCAAATGATTTTTGACGAAGGGAAATATAAAGAGTTTGATGCAAAGCTTACTTCTGCTGACCCATTAAAATTTGAAGATACCAAAAAGTACGTTGACCGAGTAAAAGCTACGCAGTCACAAACCGGTCTGATCGATGCAATACGCACCGCGTATGGTAAAATTGATGGTCAAGATTTAGTAATTGCGGCAATGGATTTCGCTTTTATCGGAGGTTCTTTAGGATCTGTGATGGGAGAGAAAATAGCTCGTGCTATTGATCAAGCAATTAAATTAAAATGTCCCTTTATGATTATTTCAAAATCGGGCGGTGCACGCATGATGGAAGCAGGTTTATCGCTAATGCAAATGGCGAAAACAAGTGCGAAATTGAATCAATTATCTGCTGCAAAGCTACCTTACATTTCTTTTCTAACTGACCCAACAACAGGAGGAGTTACTGCTTCTTTCGCTATGCTAGGAGATATTAACATTGCAGAACCTGAAGCATTGATTGCCTTTGCAGGTCCGCGCGTTGTGAAAGAAACAATTGGTAGAGACCTTCCAGACGGATTCCAAAAATCTGAATTTGTATTGGAGCATGGTTTCTTAGATTATATCGTAGAAAGATCAAAACTAAAAGAAGAGTTATCAAAGTCGATTAAACTCTTTATGAATTAAATATGTATGGTAAATCTAAAAGAGGCGCTCCATTTGGACGCCTCTTTTCGGCTTATTTTATCTAATCATTTATTGAACCCTTTCTTGCACAGTTTCTTCAGTTTCTGTAGCTTTTTTCTTGTGAAACATTAAACCGAACATAAGAACTACCCCTGTCAATAAAATCACCTGGATAATTAAAGGTTTGGTAACAATTGAAATACGGTCTTCGACTTCAATTGCTAAGAAAAGGAGGATAGTAATTAAGCCTCTAGGAGCAATAAACAAAAGCGGTCTCGCCGGTAAACGGGCTAGTTTCAACTGAATAAATCGGAAAAAGAAAATTGCTACGGTAATCCCTCCTGCCCAAATGAAGGTTTCTTTGTCCAATAATTCTGCGGTGTCTATCAAGAAACCAAACAATAAGAAAAATAGCGCGCGAATCAAGAATGTAGCTTCAATCAAAATTTCTTTAAACTTACCTACCTCTCGATCCAAATGCTCTGGTCTCAAGCGCTCAATAAATCGGATATGCTTTAATTCGTCCAAGTTTCCAATGAACAACCCAAACAAAAGGATGAAAATCAATGCGGGTAAATGATATACTTTAGAGATCGAGTAGATAAGGATCACTAGGATAATAATCGGAGCAAATTTGATATGATGATCTATCCTACTCAGTAAAAAAGCCAATCCGATAGTGGCCACAAACGAAATAATAGCAATAATAAATAAATCTAAAAGAAACGTGTAAAAAGAAGAAAAGTCGATCGTCACATTGAGCGCCACAAAATTAAAGAATAGGACACCTAAAATATCGGAAATACTGCTTTCATAAATCACAAATTCTTTATTCTTTTTAGACAGGTATTTAACACTGGGTATAGCTATTGCACTGCTTATCACACATAATGGAATGGCGCTGGTCAAACTATCTTTAAAATCATATCCTCCAAAATAGTTAAAGGCAAACGCTAAACCAAAACCCAATAAAAGCATTGGGACCACGGCAACAATAATGGATTTGCGAACTAAGGAAAACTTCTTCCGATTCAACTCTAAATCGAGTGAACCTTCTAATACAATTACAATCAACCCAATGGTTCCTAAAATAGGTAATAGCGGAGAAAGATCCGGAATTTCAATGTGAACAACGTCAGTAAGTTGCTTCACTCCCCACCCCAATGCTAATAGAAGAATAACTGATGGTATCTTCGTCTTAGAAGCAGTAAGTTCGAAAGCATATGCCAAAAGTAAAAGGCTACACAAAGTAAGAATAAAAGCAACTGTCATAAAATTTGTAATCCACGCGTATATAAAACTGTCCGGCCCAAAAATAAATGAGTAATTGCATTAAATATAACATTTAAATCAGACAGAATTTAAAAATCTAAAAATATTGGATTATTTCAAACCGAATGCTACTTTTGTAAAGATTGAATTTAGTCATGCAAGAAGTAAAGCGTTTAATATCCGAAATTGAGTCCCGAGTGGTGTCTTTGAAAACACAACTCAGTTCAAAACAATTGGAAAATAACCGCCTTCAAGACCAAGTCAACGCATTGATTTCTAAACTGAATCAACGCGAAGAAGAATTGAAAGACTTTGAGCAAAAACTACAATCTATAGAGCAGCGAACACCGCGAGTATCGGATTCAACCAATCAAAATGAAATGATTGATGCTCTTGTAAGGGAAATTGATGACTGTATAAGTCGCTTAAAGCAATAATAAATCATGGGTAAATTATCCATTAAAGTTGTACTCGCAGGCCGAACCTATCCACTCACCATCAATGAGGGGGAAGAGGAAAAAGTGCGTACAGCCGTGGAATCAATCAACCGCAATATTAAAATGCTTCAAGACAATTATGCAGTGAAGGATATGCAAGACTTATTAGCTATGACAGCTCTTCAATTGGCGACAAAAGAAGGAGCTCCTCTTCAAAAAACTGAAGCAGCGAAGCCCAGTTACAAAGAAGTAGTAGACGAACTCCAACAACTTTTGACGTTGGTTAGCGCTGAATAGTTAATTTTATACATAGAATAATAACAATTTCCCACTCGTTTAACGTTATTAACGTGAGTTAAGCAGGTGGGATTTTTATTTAAACAAAAATGGACATAATAATAGGAATTGGAATAGGTTTAGCAGGTGGAATCGTTTTTGCAATCATTATTCAAAATGTACTTCTGAAAAGCAGAAGAGACCAGGTTTTAAAGGACGCTGAGAACGAAGGCGAAACCATCAAGAAAGATAAAATTCTTCAAGCCAAAGAGAAGTTCTTACAGCTAAAAGAAAGTCATGAAAACGCGATGAAAGATCGTGAGCGAAAAATGCAGTCGGCCGAGGACCGCGCTAGAAATAAAGAGAAATCGCTTTCCCAAAAAATGGAGGAAGTTACGCGTAAAGAAAAAACGTTACAGAACCAACAAAAAGAGTTAGAAGAAAAAATACAAATCGCTGATTTAAAGTCACAAGAATTGGAAAAAATGCAAAGCAAACGCGTTGCAGAATTATCCAAAATTTCCGGAATGGATCCAGAAGATGCGAAAAAGCAATTGATGGAGGCGCTGAAAGACGAAGCGCGAACAGATGCAATGGCACACATTAAAGATATCGTAGAGGAAGCAAAGTTAAATGCCAACCGTGAGGCTAAAAAAATTGTTATTCAAACGATTCAACGTGTAGCTCATGAGCAATCAATTGAGAATTCTGTTTCTGTTTTCAACATTGATTCGGACGAGGTAAAAGGTAGAATCATTGGACGTGAAGGACGTAACATCCGTGCTTTAGAAGCAGCAACTGGAGTTGAAATTGTAGTAGACGATACTCCAGAGGCGATTTTACTTTCTTGTTTCGATCCTATTCGTCGTGAAATTGCCCGTCTATCGATGCACCAATTAGTTTCCGATGGACGTATCCATCCAGCACGTATTGAAGAAGTCGTTGCGAAAACTAAAAAGTCATTGGATGATGAAATCGCAGAAACAGGACGTAGGACATGTATTGACCTGGGGATTCATGGTTTAAGCCCAGAACTAATGCGTATGGTAGGTAGAATGAAATACCGCTCTTCGTACGGACAAAACTTATTACAACACAGTAGAGAGGTAGCCAACATTTGTGCAATAATGGCGGCTGAACTTGGTTTAAATGTGAAGTTGGCAAAACGTGCTGGTTTACTGCATGATATTGGTAAAGTGCCCGATGAAGAACCAGAATTGCCGCATGCTATCTTGGGAATGAAAATCGCTGAGAAACATGGTGAGAAACCAGATGTTTGTAACGCGATTGGTGCCCACCACGACGAAATTGAAATGACGAACCTCATCTCACCACTAGTTCAAGTCGCAGATGCCATTTCAGGTGCTCGACCAGGTGCTCGAAGAGAAATTGTGGAGTCGTACATTAAACGTATCAAAGACCTTGAAAACTTGGCTCTTGGATATGAAGGAGTGAGCAAAGCATATGCGATACAGGCGGGAAGAGAGCTAAGGGTTTTAGTAGAAAGTGAAAAAGTATCTGACCAAAAGGCAGATGAACTTTCCTTTGCCATCTCGCAAAAAATTCAAACAGAAATGACCTACCCAGGGCAAGTTAAGGTTACCTTAATTCGCGAGAAACGATCCGTTAACTACGCGAAATAATAATAAAAAGATACCAAAGAACTAATGCTTCTAGAACAGTCGACAATCGAATTAGTCGGCTGTTTTTGTTTTATCCCTTCGGTCCTTAATCCAAAATAAAAGTTTAACGTATCTTCGTAGCATTGAGGTTATGCTGAAGCGGCTAAATATTAAATCTGATTTTCTAAAATCAATTGTTGTGCTCA
>JALQTG010000071.1 GCA_023264075.1 Crocinitomicaceae bacterium | reverse complement strand
ATTCAGATGACCATGAAGCTCATTAATACGACGCACATCATCTTGAAAAGAATTCACATAGCTACCCAAACGACGCATATCTTTTCGCCCGATTAATTCATACCGCTCTGGATTGTTACCATAGTAGGCCATGTTGATGGTCTTCATTAAGTCCACCACTGAAAGGGATTTACTAAACAACGTGTCCTCAGCGAGCAATTTTTGAACCTGTTCGACTTTCGTCAATAAATCAGAACTTAACTTCCTTCCATCGACCTTATAATCAATCATCAGCTCAAACGGCACTGCACCCCCAAAATTCCGTTCAATGAACTGAATATCTTTGAGGATAGGGTCCGAATCCGGTAGGTCACTTGTAAGATTTCCTGTTGCTTCGATGCGTGAAAGGCCAATCAATGAGAGCAAAACAACCCCAATGGCCACTGCGTAAACTAACGGGCGTTTATTGGAGGCTAGGTGCACAAACTTATCGATGACGGCATTCGTATACGTCTTCTCTAAATGTTTTAAGTGCTTTGGTTTTGGTGATTTCGAAATCGAAAAAACAATAGGAATTATCGTAATAGAAAGAACGAACACCATTAAAATATTGATTGAGGCAATCGTTCCAAATTCGATTAACTTCTCTGAATTCGTGAAAATAAAGGTCGAGAAACCTAAGGCGGTAGTCAAATTAGTGAGAAATGTTGCGTTTCCTACTTTTTGAATTACGCGTGATAACGCCTTTGTCTTATTTCCATGATCTTTGACCTCACGGTGAAACTTGGTCAACAGAAAAATACAGTTGGGGATACCAATTACAATCATCAACGGAGGAATCAACGCCATCAAAATGGAGAGTTTAAAGCCGAATAATCCAATCAACCCGAGCGACCAAATAACAGCCACAAAAACTACGATATTACAAAACAACACTACTTTAATCGAACGGAAAAAGATGAAAATCAACAAAGAAGTTACGGCAATTGCCAATCCAATAAAAATGTACATCTCCCCGATGATTCTTTTTCCAATAACAACACGTATGTGCGGCAATCCAGCAAAGTGAAGTTTTCCGAAATACTTTTCATAGTCGAGCGCAAACTCCTCAATTTCAAGTACTACTTTTGATTTCTTCTGATTACTTAGAAAGGACTCTTCCACGTTAATCATCATCAAGGAAACAGATGTTGAATCGTTATACAATAAATTGTTATACAACGGGTTTTTACGAATTTCTTGCCTTAACTCTTGAATCGATTTCTCTTGAAAGGTTTCATCTTGAAATATTCGAACTGCTTCAAATTTGCTCTCCTCTGTATTATTAGTAATCGCATACAAGTCTGCCTCTGAAATCACCGAACTCACTCCATCAAAAGCAGAAATACCTTCACCCAATTCTTTCCACTTCAAGAAATTGCTTTCAGTGTACAAATTATCTGTCTGTATGGCGATCACCAAGGTTCCCCCGTCTTCCTATATTTGTTTTAGCACTCCAACAAATAGAACCTTTATTTTGCCATTCTACAACCCCTGTAAATTTCCATACTTCAACATCAGTAATATTTTTAATTATATCCCCCTCATAAATCTCTTTTCCGTTTTTGTCATGC
>JALQTG010000293.1 GCA_023264075.1 Crocinitomicaceae bacterium | reverse complement strand
CTGAATATTTCATGGATTGCCCTCAGCTCGTCGAACTGATAGAAGAAAAAAAACACGACCCCAGAGGAAGTCGTGTTTTTCCATAATAATTGGAAAGAGGAAGAGTTTAATCCTCAATAATTTCAATAGCGTCAATCGTATCACCTACGCGAATTTTATCTACCACATCAACACCTTCGATTACTTTTCCAAAACAGGTATGATTGCGGTCTAGGTGTGCAGTATTGTTGCGGCTGTGGCAAATGAAAAATTGAGATCCACCAGTGTTACGTCCCGCGTGCGCCATAGATAAAACACCACGATCATGGTATTGATTTTCACCATCTAATTCACAATCGATTTTATATCCTGGTCCACCTGCGCCAGTGCCATTAGGACAACCGCCTTGAATTACGAAATCAGGTAATACGCGGTGCCATTTTAATCCGTTGTAGAAACCTTGCTTGGAAAGTTTAACAAAGTTCGCCACTGTATTAGGAGCATCTTTTTCATAGAACTCCACTTTCATTTCCCCTTTGTTCGTTTTAATTATTGCGTTCATGTTTAAAATTATTTTTTTGCAAAGATAAGGCTTTCATTTTGATTATCTTCAAAGAACTAAGAAACGAAAAGCTTATAAAAAGCGCGTGAGCGTTATGTTGAAGGTCAAATTGTAGATTTCTACATCGTAATCAACGAAAGCATCGCTGTCGAGGTAATCAATACGTGCGGTTCCTTTCGTGTTGGTATAAAACTGTCCTAATCCAATTCCGACGGAGTTTCGTTCTCGCTTCCAGCGAACGCCAGCACCGAGCTCTGCGTAAAATGATGGAACGCCTTTATCGGAAGTGGTGTTTTCATTCGAAGTATAAAATGATCTTCCAAACATTCCATATCCATATACGTTCAAATTCCCATTATTCCAAATGCTCACTTCTGAGAGAAGGTAGACCGGAAAGGAGAGTAAATTAATTTTTGGCTGTTGTTGCACACTCAACGAGGTGAAAATCGGAGCTCGTAGTGTTTTTAGTCCCACCCCTGCGCCAATAGAGAATCGATCAAAGAAACGGACACCAAACGTATAATCCATGCCGAAATTGTTAATCCCGAATCCCACTCTGAAATGATGGTCCATACCGATGTTAGGGACAGGGCGGGGACCAGGCTCATTCCCGAAATGCGCACCGATTGTGGATGCATTAATCACGTGGCTCAGGAGAAGCGCTAATATGCTCGTAAGAACTTTTTCCATGGCTTATTTATTTTCTCTGTTGCCAAATCCGCGATACGTATTTCGGGAATGCCGCTCCTAGTAGTGAATATCTCCTAGAGGATTTATTTGTAAAGTCGTCCAGTTAATCTCGTACTGCTTGATTCCATTACTGTTCGTCACAAGGATAATATTCATATCTGTTGGATGCGAACGCACGTCGAATGCTTCGATATTTGGATAGTTTTGGAGCTGCGTCAAATTCTGTTGATTATTCGCATTAAAGATGGTTAATCCATTCGCCCCTTCTCCAACTAGCAAGTTGTTACCAATCAGCGCCATCCCATATGGACTATCCAATTGAAAGGAGTTAATAACAACCATTTCATTCTGATTAGTAACATCGACCACATTCAAGGTATTCTCACCAAGGGAATTACATCCTTCGTCTTCCAATGCACGCAGCGTGTAGTAAACTACATTTCCGTTTGGCAATACAGGATCGCACGACTCTGTGTGTTGAAGTTCAGAAACCTCCCATGGATTACTTGGGTTAGACGCACTGTAAAGGGTTAGTGCAGTAGTAGATCCCAAATAAATTCGATTATTTGTCGCATAAATGGTTTCAGTATCTGAGTTAATATTGATTTCCGACGTTTTTTGTAGTCCAAACGAATTGCTGAACGTGTACAATTTATCCGTTGAAATAACATAAACATGACCAAATTCAACTGCGATGCGGTTCATTGTACCTTTTACACCGTCGTCTGAACCAGTGAACGTAATAGGAACCTCCGATTCTGGAATTAAGTTTTCCATATAATCATAATACAATGTGCCAGAACGTTTGATTTCCTTTGCTTCAGGACTGTTTACTTCAAATTGAGCAGTCACATATTCACGCTCAAAGCCCAACAATTGTTCTCCTTGGTCATTTTCTTGAACCGTCCAAAATACATTTTCTGCACGACTTACAAGAACAGGATTGTAGACGTCAGAAATGTCAATTTTAATGAAGTCGTAGAGGGATTCAGCATAAAGGAAGTTGTCTTTAACGTAGAATTCTTTGTTGTAGGGAATTTGAATAAAAGAAACGCGCTGTGGATTTTGCATATCCAAGTTGTCATAGATGTGTATCCCTTTATTTAATTCCCCTACAAGTACATAGTCATCTGATACAAAGTAGCTTTTCGGTTGCTCCACAGGTTGCATCGGAATCAACAATGGCAACGAACGCAATGAGTCCAAGTCTCCATAAATTGCTTTTGCTTTGTTGTACGAAAGTGTTATTTCACCTTTTGTTTTAATACAAGAGATCACAAATAACGGCGTGGCGAGTAACAATAGAAACTTTTTCATATGCGTAAATTTAAGTATTTAACACATCATTAACAATCTATATGCCACAAATAAAGATAATTACGGAGGCTAGACCGCAGGCAAGAACTAAGCTCGACTAAAGTCAAAACATATACTTGGTTAAACTAGATTGCAACTGCCGTGTTTAGGAGGTAATCATTTTTAAAAATAAAAAATAACGGTGATTGTCATTTTCTATCTTCATTCTTATGGAAGCATTTTAATTGCCGCGAATAATGTTAATTTTGCTCTATGAAACGTATGTTATTCGATCGGCGTAAAACGCCATTTTTTTCATCTCTTTCCAATGACTTGAGTTATGGTCATGATAAGTTAGCCCCATTCATAAATACTCAGTTTTCGTTGGATAGTTTTCCGAGTCAAATTGATGAAAAAAGTAAAAACTACGATGATTCATTTCGAGCAGTGTTGTCAAATGATTTGATGAGACAATATGGTGATTTGGTCATGAATGATTTGGTGAAGTCAAACATTGCATCACTCAAACATTCCAATTCGTTTACAGTTGTTACGGGGCACCAGCTTAATCTCTTTGGAGGGCCACTCTACATAGTTTACAAGATTGCTCATATCATAAAGCTCGCCAAGCAAGTGGAGGGAAGAAACCCTTCCAAAAAAATAATCCCCATATTTTGGATGGCTTCGGAAGATCATGATTTTGCAGAAATCAATCATTTGAATTTATTCGGTAATAAGGTTACATGGGATTCCAAGCAATCTGGAGCAGTAGGTCGTTTTTCTTTGGATGGAATCAGCGAATTCAAATCAAACGTCCTGGATTTTTTTAAAAATGACGAGGCGACGCAAGCATTTATTTCAACGTATTATTCAGAGAAAGATACCAACTTAGCTAGTGCTACACGAAGGTTGATTAATGATTTATTCGGAGAGTATGGTTTAGTGATAGTGGATGGTGATAGTCCTGCTCTAAAGGAGTTATTCGCTCCAGTTATGCAAAAAGAGATTGAGACGAACTTTTCCTCCCGGGCAGTAGAAAATACTACGGATGCACTCATAAATCTTGGGTATAAAGCTCAAGTAACTCCAAGAGCGATTAATCTATTTTATTTAGACACTAATTCGCGTACGCGAATTATAGAGGAAAATGGTCAATATAGAATTGGCGATCAATTGCTGTCAAAATCAGCGCTGGTGGAACTCATCAAACAACGTCCGGTTTCTTTTTCACCTAACGTGGTACTACGTCCTGTTTACCAGGAGTGGATTTTACCTAATTTGGCGTATATCGGTGGTGGCGGTGAAATGGCGTATTGGCTCCAGTTGAAAGGTGTTTTTGATTCAATGAACCTAACTTTCCCCATAATACAAGTAAGAAATTCTTTTCAAGTTTTTGACAAAAGCATTATGAAGCGGTTGGCGAAATTAAACCTGTCTCCAACAGATGTCTTTGAAGATATCCACCAGCTTAAAAAACGTTATGTATTGGAACATTCTTCAGAGGATATTGATTTCGTGAAGTTGGATGAACTAATGGAGCACATGTCCTCAGAAATGGAGTCGTTGATTATTACTGTTGATGAAGGTCTTAAAGGATATGGACAGAGTGAAATCACCCGTTTGAATAAACAATTGGCGGGTTTGAAGGACAAGTTAATTCGCCAACAAAAAAAGAAGTTTGACACTTCGATGCAACAGATTGAATGGTTGTACGACAAGCTTTTCCCGAATAATGGACTACAAGAACGATATGAGAATGTGTTATCCTTAGCGATGCGGGTTGGAATGCAAGAATTTTTGCGCATGATTTTTGAAGCATCCAATCCAGAAGTCGCGGATTTAATCTTATTGCTGGATAATTTAGAGGAGTAACATGAAAGAAAAGCTTG
>JALQTG010000248.1 GCA_023264075.1 Crocinitomicaceae bacterium | reverse complement strand
TTGCACGATGGCTAATCATTGGCGTGTACGGTTCATTGTTTGTTGGATTGTCACTCCTCGTTTTAGCAATGGGTAAACCTTATCATCCATCGGCACCCCAAGGACATGAGGAATATGGTGAAGGAATAGATATCGTACTCTGTATGGATATCTCAGGGAGTATGATGGCAACTGACTTTTTACCGAATCGACTCGAAGCGTCAAAAAATGTGGCAATAGACTTTATTGAAGGGCGGAAGAGTGATCGAATTGGGTTGGTTGTATTTGAAGGAGAAGCATACACTGCTTGTCCTGCGACGAAAAATCATTCATTTCTCAAGAAGGCAATAATAGATGTTCAGTCGGGATGGCTCGATCCAGGTACTGCCATTGGAACGGGCTTAGGAACGGCTGTCACGCGTTTAAGGAGCGATTCACTGAAATCGAAAGTGGTTATTTTATTAACGGATGGAGAATCGAATAAAGGAGAAATCACTCCAATGGCAGCAGCCGAATTGGCCAAGAATAAAAACATTCGAGTATATACGATTGGCGTAGGAAAAGATGGATACGTTTCTATGCCGGTGCCCACCGCTTTTGGTCCGATTTTTCAAAATACAATGGTGAGTATCGACGAGAAAGAATTAAAAGCGATAGCCAGCTTAACGGGAGGAGAGTATTTCCGAGCAACAGATAATAACTCTTTGGAAGAAATTTATGACAAGATTGAGGAAATGGAGAAAACACGGATGGTAGAGAAGAATTTTGATAGGGAGCCGCCATATAATCCGCTAACATTTATTCTTTATGGACTAATCACTATTTTTCTTGCGCTTAGTCTAGAGAGTTATTTATTCAAAGGAAATGCATAAGGCTTCATACACATATCGAATATCACTGATCATAGCAGTAGTATGCGTTTGGGAGTTGCTCTTTTGGTTACTCGGATATCAGTTATTGAAGATTTATCAGTTCTCCTCAGATTCGCTGGGAGAAAAAATTATATTCATTTCACCTCAGTTTGCGTGGTTAGGGATATTGCTTCCCCTGTATTGGGTGATTTATTTCGCGCAGTTGAAAGCACGAAACAGTTATGTGCGCTCCATTCCCACCCCTGAATTGGTAAAAACATTTTTAACACCAGTATCTTCTGTTTACTCTTTTGTGCGCTATTTTCTAATTAGAAATGTGTTGGTTTTATTGGTTATTGCAGCGATGCAGCCGAGTTTTGGAAATAAATTAGTGACCGGAAAAGCAAGTGGGGTGGAATTAGTCTTTGCAGTAGATGTTTCGCAGTCGATGAATGCCAAGGATATGTCCGATGGTGATGCGCGCTTAGAAGCTGCAAAACGCGCAATGACACAGTTAATGAACACCTCCTCCAGTGCTAAGGTGGGAATCTTAATTTTCGCTGGAAGCGTTTATCCACAATTGCCGCTGACTGCTGATAAATCCGCTGCAAAAATGTTTATTGAGGAGTTGTCAACGGATTTGATTTCGAACCAAGGTACTAATATAGCGGTGGCCTTGGAAAATTCGGCGGAGTACTTTTCAACAGATAAATTAAAGAAGGTGGTGGTGCTCATAACCGATGGAGAAGACCATGAAGGAGGTGTGACATCGGCAATAGAAGTGCTAAAGGAAAAAGGAATTGAACTAACGGTGTTAGGTTTGGGTTCTAAAAATGGGGCACTAGTACCTGTTGATCCCAATAATACCTCAGCTGGTTACTTGAAAAACGTAACTGGTCAATCGGTTATGAGTAAAGTCAATCCTGTGATGTTAACCGAAATTGCGAAACAGGCAGAAGGGAAGGTTGTTGTCACGTCGGATGCATTTCCGAATGTAAATCCTCTTTTAACTCAAATTAACAACTTAAAATCAACCAAGCAGGTAGATTTGGAGTTTGAAGTAAAGGAGAATCGTTATCGGATACCGTTAGGATTTGCTTTACTTTGTTTAATGATATTGCTGATGGCTGATTCATTACGAACTTATTTAACGTATATCAACGAAAAGTGAAATTGCGCGTCGCCATAATGATGATAATTGCTTCAAGTTTTATTTCTTGGGGTCAAAATTGGCGTGACTCACTCTCAGCGGCTCACACAGCGTATAAAGAGGGAAAGTACAAGGAAGCTCAGGAAAAGTTTGTGAGCGCTCAGCGTTTAGCTCCGGAAGGTGTTGACTTATCAAAAGATATTGGAACTTCAGCTTACCGAAGCGGGGATTATTCTTCAGCGGAAAAGGCATTTCATGCTGCCGTAGATAAATCGAGCACGCCTAAAGAAAAGTCGCGTAAATGGCATAACATCGGAAATGCTCAAATCAAACAAAAAAATTATCAAGGGGCAGTGGATAGCTACAAGCAGGCATTGAGGGAGAATCCGTCGGATGAGAAGGCGCGATACAATCTAGCCGAGGCTAAGCGCCGGTTGAAAAAACAAGAAGAGGAACAGCAGCAAAATCAACAACAAAATCAGCAACAAGATCAAGACCAGCAAAACCAGCAAAATAGTCAAGACGATCAGAATCAGAATAAACAAAATCAAAACCAAAACCAACAGAATCAAAATCAACAGGGTCAGCAAACTCCGTCTAATAGTCAAAACCAGTCCAACCAAAATAGTCAAGGAGGTCAAGCTTTATCGTCGGGAGCGCAAAAGCTTTCGAGCAAAAAGACCGAACGAATGTTGGATGAATTGATGAAGAAAGAAATGGAGACGAAGCGCAGAATGCATGGTATGGGTTCTGGCAGAGAAAAGGAACAAGTTAAATCAGGTAAGCGATGGTAAGAATATTGATGCTTTTGATGTTCTTGGTAATTACCATTTTTTCGTGGGGGCAAAAGCAATATATTGACTTACAAATTGAACCTGCAACTTCTGAAGTGGGACAACAAGTTGTCATTGTATTGCGCACAAATTCGGAAGGTGATATGGAATTTGAATTGCCTGATGAATTTAATCAGAGCGGCGGTGTTCAGTCAGGGATGTCTTCCTCGATTAACTATATCAACAATCAAGCTCAAGTTGAAAAATATAGTTATCGGAAAATCGCAGGATTTTTTGAAAAGCCAGGTCAATATAAAATTGGCCCTGCAAAATTACGCACGCCTTCGGGGGAATTGGTGTCTAATGCAATAGTCGTTAACGTTATTAAGCCGATTAATATGATTAGCGAAGACCCGAGCAAAAATATGAATGAACCAGTTTTTGGAATTATACAGCAATCGGCTAAGCAGATTTATGAGGGAGAGTCTGTTCTGTTAGAGGCAAAAATTTACGCTCAAGTGGATATTATTCAAATTGATCGTTTCAAAAACCTTGAGTTTCAAGGTCCTTCAGAAACTGAATTACTACATACAAGTAATGAGGTGGATCGAGATTTTGAAATCATTAAGGGGAAGGATGTGCTTACATTCAAAGCTGGAAAATCGATAGTGTTTCCAGAGCGTACCGGAACTTTCGAAATTTCCCCATTTGAAATGTCGCTCTATTGCACTGATGCTCGTTCCTTATATCCAGCACGAGTGAATATTAAGTCGAATGAATCCTCTATTAAAGTAATTCCATTACCAGACGGCGCTCCTGCTAGTTTTGTTGGTGCAGTTGGCGAGTTTACCATAGCTTCAAAAGGTAAATCGTCTGAAATAGAACAAGGAAAGGTATTTGAATTGGAAGTAGAGATTTCTGGAATTGGTAACACGCACAATATCGAAGCGCCCAAATTAAATTTGCCAAAAGGTCTCATCCTATATGGTGACCCAACAGTCGAAACGAAGGCTGATTTTACTAGCCGAGGTGTCGAAGGTTCTAAGATAATTACTTATTATATTCAAATAAACCGAGCAAATGATGTAGAAATACCATCTATTGAACTGAGTTACTTTGATCCTAAGCAGGAGGAGTACAAAACACAAACGACTATTCCTTTTCTTTTAAAGGTTATCCCTGACGAAAACTATGCTTCTATCAAAACGAATAAGAGAGCGGTTGATGAAGTTGATGCTGCTCCAGTTTTCAATGGACCGATGTTGGTGAATACCCGAGGTCAATCGGAATCGGTAATGGGCTTACCTGGCTTTGGTGTAATTACCTCGTTGCCGATTGCCTTGGCGATTATTATGGGATTGTTTCTGAAGCATCGGAAAGAAAATGAGCAAGAAATTATTGTGCGACAAACGACGAAGAATGCACTCAAAAGAGCCAAAGATGAGCTGGATAAAATAAAAGAAGAACAAGGAGTAGAATTAATTGGAGGTTTGAGTGCTCTTCTACTAACTTATTTAGCGGAGAAATGGAATGTAAGTACAGCTGAGATAACAAGAAGTTGGATCAGTGAAAAAGGTGAACAAGGAAAAATTGACGTTCCAACAACGAATGAGTTATTGGCGGTATTAGACATTTTCGATGGAGCTCGATTTGGAGTGGGTGCAGTTCATTCAGCAGAGGAAATGATTGCAAGAACTGAAAAGATATTGGTTCAAATCGATAAAGGACACGCATGAAGGAATTAGTCTACATAACGCTTATCTTTTTTATTGGTCATTCATTTGGTCAAAGTAGATTCGACGAAGGGGTCCAACTCTTGCACGAAAGAAAATGGGATAAAGCATTGTTGATTTTCGAGGAATTATCGGATAGCTCCTCCTCCGTAGCTGTGGATTATAATATGGGATTATGTTATGCGGGGCAAGAGGATTTAAATTCTGCTATCTATTTTTTTGAGCGTGCATTAAAAGAAGATCCTTCGAATAACATGATCATCGAAAATGTGATTCTCGCATATAGTAAATTATATCCAGATGAGTATTGGACACATCCATATGGGGGTATTGATCGTATGATTCTTTCAATTTCGGTATCAGGATGGTTGATTCTTTCTGTTGTTTTTTCGCTCCTTTTAGCATGGATTATTTTTTCTGGTATTCTGCATGCTGATAAGCGAGTGGGTTGGAGACTGGCACTAACAATACCCCTGTGGGTTTTTATACTTTACGGTAGTTATACGTCAATTACACATCAGAGCTCGGAGTATTTTTGTTTTCCCAAACAAGATATTGTAACCACACATCTTACGAAAGGTGGTTTGGCATCTGAAGAAAAGTTGTTGCCAGGAAAGAGACACCGTATTGACATTGCCTCTGACGAGGAATGGTTATGTATAGAAGATCCTTCAAAGCAATTGCTCTGGGTAAAACGTGAGGATGTCTATGTTTATTAGATGTTAATTAATGAACTAGCATAATGCCATCCATATCAATTCGAGCATAACGAACTTCCTCGAACGTATTAACGCATTCTTCAGAAAAGCGTTTTTTAACTTTAATATAGTTTTCGGTAAATCCATGTATCCATCCATCGTGGTCTTCATTTTCCCATAGAACGACACCAGTTTTTTCGAGCTGAGAAGTATAGAAAGCACGCTTTTTCTTTTCAGATAATATGTGTAGCATTTTACTTCGGTCTCTTCGCACATGCATAGGAACACTATTGGCCATTTTTTTTGCCGTGGTGTTTGCCCGCTCAGAGTATGTGAAAACATGTAGGTAAGAAATGTCGAGGTCTTTCAGGAAATTATACGTCACCATAAATTGTTCGTCCGTTTCTCCAGGAAATCCGACAATTACATCCACGCCAATGCACGTGTTTGCGTTCGTGGACTTAATTTGTTCAATCCTATCTCTATATAAAGAACTATCATATTTTCTACGCATAGCTTCGAGTAGAAGGTCAGATCCTGACTGAAGAGGAATATGGAAGTGGGGCACAAATCGTTTGGCAGAGCGCAAACAAAAGTCAATAATTTCATTGCTTAGTAAATTCGGCTCAATAGAAGAAATGCGATAGCGATCGATACCTTCAATTTTATCAAGTTCTTTTACCAAGCCAAAAAAATTTTCATCGCCACCTTGACCGAAGTCACCAATGTTCACTCCTGTTAATACAACTTCTTTTATTTCTGTGGTTGCGATTTTGTTCGCCTCTTGAATTGTTTCAGCAATGGAAGCGTTTCTCGATTTGCCACGTGCTAAAGGGATGGTACAAAACGTACAAAAGTAATCGCAGCCATCTTGTATTTTTAAGAATGACCGTGTTCGATCACCTAATGAGAAAGATGGAACAAATTCTTTTGTTTCTTTAATGTTACTATTAAGTACAGCTGAGCTTGTTGAATCATATTTTTCTATGTGCTTTAACAAGTTGAATTTTTCATTAGCGCCAAGTACCAGATTTACGCCTTGAATGTTTGCGATTTCCTCCGGTTTTAGTTGAGCATAACATCCGATAATACTTATGAATGCATTGGGATTTATTTTCTTAGCCTTCTTTACAAGTTGCTTACATTTCTTATCTGCATTCTCGGTAACGGAGCAGGTATTAATCACAAACACATCAGGTGTGTCGTCGAATTCAACTCGTGCATAGCCGCCTTCTTCGAATCCTCGCGCAATCGTGCTGGACTCTGAGAAGTTTAGCTTACAGCCAAGTGTATAGAATGCTACTTTTTTATATTGATTCATTGCGTTGCAAAATTAAGGATTTCTTCTAATTTACCCTCTGCTAATGTTCAATTACCTTGAATTAATATATGATGTAAGTTTATAGGATTGGCTAATCCTGATAGGAGTTCACAGATTTCTTTTAAAGCATATTCAAAAAAAAAAACAAAAAGTCATTGTCAGAATAAAAAAGCGGTCTATCTTTGCAGCCCGCTAACGAGGAAACGAGGGAGTGGGTAGCACAAGCGAGTGCATTTGGTGAGGGTAATGAGAAAGGAAAGGGAGTTAAAAAAAACTTTATTTTTTTTAAAAAAAAGCTTGCTAGAATAAAAATACTGTATATCTTTGCCGTCCCGTTTCGAACGAGGAAAGGGAATAAAGTAAAGAGAAGTGTTGCTGAGAGTGATTTCAGAATACTACAGAATAAGTTCTTTGAAAGATTAGGAAAAAAGGAAACAGCGTAAAAAATTAAACAACGAGCTACAAATTATAAATTCTAAGTTATTATACAACGGAGAGTTTGATCCTGGCTCAGGATGAACGCTAGCGGCAGGCTTAACACATGCAAGTCGAGGGGTAACAGGGTGCTTGCACCGCTGACGACCGGCGAACGGGTGCGTAACGCGTATAGAATCTGCCTTGTACAGGAGGATAGCCTTTAGAAATGAAGATTAATACTCCATAATGTTGAGAAATGGCATCATTTTTTAATTAAAGATTTATCGGTACAAGATGACTATGCGTCCTATTAGCTAGATGGTAAGGTAACGGCTTACCATGGCAACGATAGG
>JALQTG010000215.1 GCA_023264075.1 Crocinitomicaceae bacterium | reverse complement strand
GTACCAAAGAAAAATGAAGAGGAAATATTCGGAATCTTACCAAAAGCCCGTCATGAGCAATACGATATGCTTGAGATTATTGAGCGTTTGGTAGACGATTCTTCGTTTGAGCAATACAAAGAAGGATATGGACAGACGATTTTAACAGGATATGCAAGAATTGATGGATGGTCTGTCGGAATTATCGCCAACCAAAGAAAACTTGTTAAAACTAAAGGGTCAAAAACAAAGCCTTCCGAAATGCAATTTGGAGGTGTGATATACAATGACTCTGCAGATAAGGCTACACGTTTTATTGCCAATTGTAATCAGAAGAAAATCCCGTTAGTTTTTTTACAAGACGTGACCGGATTTATGGTGGGCTCTAAATCTGAACATTCTGGAATTATTAAAGATGGAGCAAAAATGGTAAATGCCGTGAGTAACTCTGTAGTTCCAAAATTCACTATTGTCATCGGAAATTCCTATGGTGCAGGAAACTATGCGATGTGCGGAAAAGCCTATGATCCAAGACTAATTGCTTCTTGGCCATCCGCAGAATTAGCAGTTATGAGCGGGAACTCAGCAGCAAAAGTTTTATTGCAGATTGAAACAGCAGCTCTAAAGAAAAAAGGTGAGAAAATCACACCAGAAAAAGAAGCAGAATTGTTTGAAAAAATCAAGTCGAAATACGACAAACAAATTTCTCCTTATTATGCAGCCGCAAGAATATGGGTAGACGCAATCATCAATCCGTTAGAAACCCGAAATTGGATTTCGATGGGAATTGAAGCTGCCAACCACGCTCCTATTGAAAAGCAATTCAATATGGGGGTATTACAAGTTTAGCATCATTAGGTATCGAAGAAATTTAAGCAGCAAATTCAAAAGTGAAAATTCTGGTCATTCCTACCAACGAAGAATTAGAGATTGCAAAACAATCTTACAACCTTGTCTATAGCCTAGAGAAATCATAAATTTGAAGCAATAATTTTGATTACACATGGGAAGAGCATTTGAGTTTAGAAAAGCGAGAAAGATGAAACGCTGGTCTGCAATGGCCAAAACATTTACCAGAATTGGCAAAGACATTGTAATGGCGGTCAAGGAAGGAGGACCGAATCCGGAAACAAATTCAAGATTAAGAGCGGTAATTCAGAATGCGAAGGCCGCTAATATGCCCAAGGACAACATTGAAAGAGCCGTTAAAAAGGCTTCTGACAAAAACACCGAAAATTATAAAGAGGTGCTGTTTGAAGGTTATGCACCTCACGGAATAGCAGTTTTAGTGGAAACTGCGACAGACAATAACAACAGAACGGTAGCAAATGTGAGAGCTGCATTTAATAAATGTAATGGAAACCTTGGAACTTCGGGCTCAGTGGTTTTTATGTTCGATCACACGTGTAACTTTACCTTAAATAAAGAAAATATTGAGGATTTAGAGGAACTCGAATTGGAGCTCATAGATTTCGAAGTTGAAGAAGTTTTTGATGATGAAGAAGGAGTTATAATTTATGCACCGTTTGAGCAGTTTGGATCTTTACAAAGTTACTTTGAAGAAAACGATATTGAAATTTTATCATCAGGATTTGAAAGAATTCCGACTACTACAAAAGAGCTGAATGCTGAAGAACAAGAGGACGTTGAAAAATTACTGGAGCGGCTAGAGGAAGACGATGACGTCCAGAACGTTTACCACTCTATGCAAAATTAAAAGTCGTGGATTTCTCCACGACTTTTTTAATGATTTAAGTATCCCCCAATAACTTATCTCATTATATTAATAATCCAATTAATTACTCAAAGTTAATTAATTTCAATTAATTACAAAATTACATTACTCACTTTAAATAAGATTAGTAGCAATAGGGATTCAGAGCTAAGATTTGACCTTAATACTCCACTGAAATTTAAAAGAACAAACCGCTACTCCTTCTTCATTTTCCCCAAGTGAATTCAGAATGATTTGTTGACCTTCTCCTGATTTGATAGATTCTTGAATTGCGTTTTGAACCACTTCTCCATCATTACAAATAAAGGTAATTTTACCTGTTGCTTTTTTAAAAAATGATCCTTCCTGATGTGTTACAAGCATTGAAATTTCTCTTTCCGAATTTCGGATTTCCTGAATCACTAATACACCTGTACTCATCTCTGCAGCCATACCTTGGGCAGCCCAAAACAAACTTCGAAACGGATTTTGATTCATCCATCGATGTCTAATTTTCACGACTGCTCTTGTTCTAGTCAGCTCTTTTACGCGCACTCCTCCAATATAGGCGAGTGGCAATTTAAAGAGCATGAACCAATTAATTTTCCTAGGTGTAATCGTCATGTAAAGAAATTCTAAAGCCGAAGATACCATTATTATTCGAAATGAATAATTGTTAATAAAATGTTAAATTAAGGTACTATGTATTGCAAGATACCTTTTTTTGGACGTATATTTGCATAAGAAAGTATTATATCAACCATAAATGAAATACAACAACGACACAACCAATGGATTTCTTATCCATGTTTCTGCCTTCGCAGGATTGTTTTTTCCGTTCGGAAATATCATCACCCCCTTAATTGCATGGCAAACACTTAAGGATAGAAGTCCGTATTTAGATCACCACGGAAAAGAGGCTGTTAATTTTAATATTAGCTATTCGATTTACATATTGGTATTATCAGCCATCTTCGTTCCGTTTACGATATCAACTTTTTTTAACGACTTCTGGAGCTGGAACAACTTCGGTAGCATAAATATCGATATCGATAGTTTTAACATTTTTGGATTTGTAGGTCTGGCTACACTGGCAGGAATTCTAACTTTAGTTGTAATTGCGTTAACAATAGTGGCGTCATTAAAAGCGAGAGAAGGAGAATTCTACACCTATCCATTTACAATTAAATTTATAAAATAACCCACAATACATGAAAATAGAAAATACAAAAGCCCAAATGCGAAAAGGGGTTTTGGAGTTCTGTATTCTTTCCATCTTAAAACATGGAGATGCTTATACTTCAGAAATCTTATCCGCATTAAAACAAGCAGAAATGATTGTGGTTGAAGGTACCATTGATCCCCTACTAACGCGTTTACAAAATGCAGGTTTATTAACCTATAGATGGGAAGAATCAACTTCTGGTCCACCACGAAAATATTATGTTTTAACAGAAACTGGTGGAATGTTTCTGAAAGAATTAGACAAAACATGGAACAATTTAGTAACGGCTGTCAATCAAGTAACCAACAATAAAAAGAGCGAAAATGAATAAAACAA
>JALQTG010000183.1 GCA_023264075.1 Crocinitomicaceae bacterium | reverse complement strand
TCCCGGTTATAACGCTTCCCATTACAGGTCTCACAATTCACATGGACATCAGGCAAAAAATTCATCTCGATAATCTTTAATCCAGCTCCACCACATGTTTCACAGCGACCTCCTTTTACGTTGAACGAAAATCTTCCCGGTTTATACCCTCGAATTCGTGCTTCAGGAATATCGGCAAACAAACTTCGAATTTCATTAAATACGTTTGTGTATGTCGCAGGATTTGATCTTGGTGTTCTGCCAATCGGACTCTGATCTATTTCAATCACCTTATCAAGGTTTTCCAATCCACTTATAGACTTATAAGGAAGCGGCTCTTTCACACCATTATAAAAATGTGCATTAAGGATTGGATACAAGGTTTGATTAATAAGGGAGGATTTTCCACTTCCAGAGACACCTGTTACACACGTAAGTGTTCCCAACGGAATAGACAACTTAACATTCTTCAAGTTGTGTCCCGAAGCTCCGTTCAGCTTCAACATACTTCCATTTCCTTTCCTACGCTTTTCCGGTAGAGAAATTTTACGAATTCCTTTTAAATAATCTGTAGTTAGAGACGAATTACCCTTAATCAACTCATCAAACGCACAAGCATTCACAATTCTTCCGCCATGAACCCCAGCGCCTGGACCAATATCCACCACAAAATCAGATGCCTCCATCATTTCCCGGTCGTGTTCGACCACAATCACCGTATTTCCTGTATCTCTTAATTTTTTTAGTGAATCAATTAGACGGGTATTGTCACGTTGGTGGAGGCCAATACTCGGCTCATCCAAAACATATAACACATTCATCAACTCTGATCCTATTTGAGTTGCGAGGCGTATGCGCTGCGCCTCTCCACCCGATAATGATTTAGAGGAGCGGTGCAAGGTGAGGTAATCCAGCCCTACAGAAAGAATGAAGTTTAGCCGTGCACGTATTTCCTTCAAAATTTCTTTTGCAATAACTTGCTGATCATCAGTCATTTCATTCTCAATATGCTCGAAAAAATGAGCAAGTTCTGATATGTCTAACATTGCAAGCTCACCGATATTCTTATCCGCAATGCGAAAATAATGTGCCTCCTTGGTAAGCCGTGAGCCTTCACACACAGCACATTTCTTTTTATTCATGAAGCTAAATGCCCATCTCCGGATGGAGGCAGAACCACCTTCATCCGCTTGTCGCAGTAAAAACTCAAACAGCCCCTCAAAAGCGGGAACGTTAATTCCAAGCTTACTTCGATACTCCTCGTTTCCCTCTAAAATGGTTCGAATTACTTCATTAGGAATAGACGCAATATCATCATTTAATGTAAATCCTTCAGCTTCTAAAATCCCTTCAATACGATCAAAAATCCAATTCTTTTTATATGCTCCTAACGGTGTAATCCCCCCCTTCTTTATAGAACTTTTATCGTTCGGAATGATTTTGTCAATATCCACGACCGAAACCTCTCCTAAACCATTACAAGCAGGACATGCCCCATACGGAGAATTAAAAGAGAATAAATTTGGTTCAGGCTCGGGGTAACTGATTCCCGAAGTCGGACACATTAACATGCGGCTAAAATGCCTTATTTCACCGCTTTCATAATCCATTACCATCATTGATTTATTACCATGTTTCATGGCCAAACCAACCGTTTTACTCAATCTTTCTCTGCTCGCATCAGAAACTTCTAATCGATCAACCACTACCTCAATATCATGCACCTTATACCGATCCAAGCGCATTCCCTTTTCCAATTCTTTAATTTCTCCATCGATACGAACCTTTGAAAAACCTTGTTTAATAGTCTGTTCAAATAATTCTCGGTAATGGCCTTTACGACCTTTCACTAACGGAGCTAGTACAACAATTTTCTTTGAAGTATAGGTGGCAATGATTAAATCGACAATTTGGTCATCGGAATATTTAATCATGGACTCATTCGAAACATAGGAATAAGCTACTGAAGCTCGCGCATAAAGCAACCGGAGAAAATCATAGATTTCAGTTATTGTTCCAACGGTGGAGCGTGGGTTCTTTGAGACCGTTTTCTGTTCTATCGCGATTACTGGACTTAACCCTTCAATTTTATCGACGTCAGGACGTTCCAAGCCAGACAAGAACTGTCTCGCATAGGCAGAAAATGTTTCAATGTATCGGCGTTGTCCCTCAGCAAAAATTGTATCAAACGCTAATGAGGATTTACCACTTCCACTCAACCCTGTAAAAACAGTTAGCTGATTTCTAGGTATTTTAAGTTCAATATTCTTAAGGTTGTGCTCACGAGCACCATATATATCTATTGATTCACTCATACGTATTATTCTACCGCTAAAACGTTTTTTGGACTTTACTTGTTCAGTTAAAGAAGATAAATATACCGTTTATTGATCATTGCAGCCATTTCAATAGGGATGATTATTAGTACAATTAACTCCCAGAAAAATTCTACTTATTTTCCTTTTGTTCAGGAGAATGATACTTCAGGGTAACACGATACAACAGTATGAAGAAAACGAAAAAAATAGGTATGGAGACCACAGATATTAATTCATTTCCTGAAATCATCCCATAAATAATTAGAAATGCCACTAAAAAGGATATGATGGACATTAATAAAAAAACTTTCCACACCTGTAAATCATTCAATCCTTTATAGACCAAATGGTGCGTTGTATGATCTTTTCCTCCAACCATTGGTGACTGACCTTTACGCAAACGATTAATCACAACAGTGAATGTGTCAACAGCGGCAGGAGTAAACGCGGCAAGTGCAAGCAACAATCCTGTCCACGAAGGAACTTCAAGTTGAGCGGAAGAATTCCAAAGAAAATGGATGGAATAAAAACTTACAATAAGGCTTAAAAACTGGCTACCGGTATCCCCCATAAACATTTTCGAAGGATGTATATTAAAGTACAAAAAACCAATTAGGCCTCCCATTTGAGCGACAAGAATCACATTCACTGGGGAGGCTATATTACCAAACAACAAAAGACTTGCAACTAACGATGAAGTCAAAATAAAAAATGAAACAGTGGCAGTAATTCCATCCATATTATCTAACATATTCAAACTATTCATAATGGCAACCACCCAAAATACAGTTAACGCTTGGTCAACAATTTCAATATGAGCAAAATGAATTATTGTATCTGATGCAACAAATAATAAACCACAAGATAATTGACCAAGGATTTTTAAGAAAGGTCGTGTATTGTATGCATCATCTGCTATGCCAATTAGAAAGGCAAGTGTACCCGCAGCTAACAAGCCTAAAATCGTCGAACTATCGAAAACTTCATTTTCTTCTCCAAGAATAGCAATTGCCAATATCGAAAAAATAAAAGTGAAGAACATTGCAATTCCGCCCAACGAGGGTTTGGACTCGTTGCTCCAACGGATCGTTACGTCATTCTTATTCCGAATACCCAATGTTCGAGAAAACCGAAGCAACAAACTGTTAATGATGACAGTAATTACAACACCTCCTAGTAAGAAAACAGAAATAAGACTTAGAAAATTCACAAATACCCTTTAAATAGGTTAAAATAGTGAAACAAATTTATCAAAATTCGCCAATTTTCGATCTTTTTCAGATACAATTGGTCCTTCCGTTTTCCAATCTATACCTAATGTCGGATCATTCCAGATAATACCTCTCTCAGCTTCAGGATGATACAAATTAGAACACTTATAATTAAATACAACTCGTTCAGTTAGGGCAACAAAACCATGAGCAAATCCTTCAGGGATAAAAAACATTCTTTTATTCTCTGCGGATAGAAGTATGGCTTGATATTGACCATATGTGGATGAACCCTTACGTATATCCACTGCAACATCAAGTACTTTGCCTTCTGTCACGCGCACCAATTTAGCTTGCGCATGTGGAGGGTCTTGAAAATGAAGACCCCGAAGCACATTCTTGTAAGAGATGGACTCATTGTCTTGAACAAAGTCCCCAGAAAAACCTGTATTTTTCTCAAAAATAGTTTTACTAAAAGTCTCATAAAAACAACCCCGGTCATCCACAAAAATCTTCGGTTCAATTATAAACAAACCGCTTAGATCACCTGTAATAAACTTCATGCTACTTTTTGTTTCTGATAAAAATTGATTTCTTCTTTACCTCCTCATCATAATAGCCTCCGTAGCCATAGCCATAGCCATAGCCATATCTCGTATGTTTAGCATGCACGCCATTAAGAACCACATTTAAGTTTCTGAATCCCTGCACATCTATTAATTCGTTAATTCTTCCCACGAAATGTCTCTTTGAATAATTTGCCTTGAATACATAAATTGGAACATCAGCCATTGCTAGTATCTGAACGCCATCTGACACAATTCCTATTGGTGGATTATCAATGACGATCACATCATATATTTCCTTCAGCTCTTCAATAATTTTAAGAAAACTTTTGTTTAATGTTAACTCAGAAGGGTTTGGTGGAATCGGACCAGATGTAATTACATCTAGGCCTTCAATTGTCGATTTTTGAATACAATCTGTTATGCTGCATTGCCCAACTAACAAATTACTCATTCCAAGAATATTATCAAGAAACAATCCTAAATGGATTTTAGGCTTTCTTAGATCTAAATCGATGATCACGGTCTTTTTTCCAGAAAGAGCAATAACCCCAGCAAGATTTATCGATACAAATGTTTTCCCTTCACCGGAAACAGATGAGGAGACCGCTATCATTTGCGCATCTTTTTTAACAAAAGCCATATTTGTTCTTATCGAGCGTAAGGACTCAGCAACCATGGACTTTGGGTTATCTGCAACAATTAATTGAGAAAATTCCATGGATACATTCACTAGTGGAATAGACCCTAACCTACCTACATTGCTCGGTAGTAATTTCTCCAAATCTGCCTCCTCATTTATTTCATTATATCGAAGATATTTGAATAGAATAAGAGCAATACTCAAAATAAAACTAACAAATATAGAACCTCCATACAGCACATTTTTCTTGGGAGAAATAGGCATTTCAGTCAATGTTGGTTTGCTCAATAAAATATTTGTTGAGGTGTAACCCGCATTTGAAATTGAGTATAGTATTTTTTTTTCAGTAAAAAGTGTATAATACTTCTCATTTAATTCTTGCATATTTTTAAGCCGAGATAATTCCATTCTTTTCTCCGGAATATCGTAATACGTCAACTCTAACTCCGCTATACTTCTCTTAATGATCTCACCTTTTTCTATGAATCGTTTGGATAATGTGGATATGATTGTATTAATGCTTGATAACCGTACTTCAATACGTTGATCAATTCTTTGTAAACCCTTGTTTTCTGGAGTAACGCTATACATCATATCCTCTCGTTTCTCAAGTAAATTATGTAAATCTTCAACCTGAGATGACAAGCTGCTCTCAAAGGATTTACCTAGTAGAACCGGTATCAACTGATATATTTCCAGTCGATTTGGAGAATTCTCTAATTTAGCAGAAAGATTCGACAATACTGACAAGTCCTCTTCTATCCTAAATAACTCCTCTTGTAGCTTCATTAATTTGGACGACAACGATGAGGTAAGGGACTCAACACTCGAGACCTCTTCCCTTCGCTGATAGGCCATAACACTATCTTTGGAAGCGTTCAACTCTTTTACTAAGGAATCCAACTGAACCTCAATAAACCCTAAAATTTTATCCGAACTTTCTCGTTTCAAGGATTCATCATAGTTAAAAAAAGCGTTAATAACGGCTTGAACTATATCCCGAGATAAAACTGGGTTGTTACTTTTGTGCGTGAGATTGATTGTTTGAGCTTCAACATTTAATGCTTGAGAATTGAAGTCTGGTAAAAATCTATTTACCAAATTATTCAAACTATTGAATTCAAAATAGAGTTGATTTTCATTTAACTCATTAAATAATCTTTCCTCGTTTGGAAGCTTTAGAATTAGTTCAAAGCGTTCATTTTTGAGGTATTCGTTCGGAATTATTCTTTCTTTAAATTCTACACCCTTGTGCGCGTACTTCAAGAAAAACTTATCTTGTTCATGTTCAAGAAAAATTGGAGTATTACAAAGCGAGGAATCCAACAAGGCAAACGGGGTAATATTAAATGTGCTCTGTAAATAGCGCTCCTCCGTTAAAAACTCTCCTTTTGCAAAATAACTAATATTCAAATTTAAAGCGCGAATTGCTCTACCAAACAAATATTGTGAGTTTAATAACTGGATTTCTTTGGATAAAGACTTCTTTCTATTGTTTAAATTCTCAATTCCAATTACATCTGCTCCTGGATCTTCATGCACAATCTGTATCACAGCTGAAGATTCATAAACTGGTTTACTATATCTTAAATAGATAAAAACTACAAAAAGAGATAATGCAAAAATGAAAACGATCCAGAACCAACTTCTTCTAAGAACAGTTCTTAAAATTGCTGGATTGAATTCGTTGTTAATGATAAAACTATTGTTTTGTTTTACAGCCATTAATTAAATGCATTAATAATTGAAATAACTACAATTGATGAAGAAATAATTGAAAGTATTGGACCAATTTCTTGAAGGATTTCTCGACTTATTTGACGGGTAGGTTCAACATAAATGTAGTCGTTACTTTGAACAATCATATCCGCATATTTCAATCCTGCCATTGTACTAAGATCCACTTGATATACTTTTCTTCCCTCTGATGTTCTGCGCATGATCTTTATTTTTTTTGACTGCCCCCTTTCACTTATTCCTCCAGCTAGTGCCAACACCTCCATAAGTGTAGTGTTATTATTGGCCAGGTCAACAACTTTGGCTGAACCAACTCCACCAGGAAATACAATCACACGTTGATTTGTTACTTCAAGTTGAACAAAAGGGTCTGTGTAAAATTCAGCATACATTTCACCTATATAATCTTGAGCCTCTTTGACAGATTTTCCAGCAAGAAAAACCTCTCCTAACAGCGGTAATTCGACCAATCCAGTAGGCTTTATCCAATAATTAATGAACCTAGAATTGGCATCACCATTTGAATTGCCAGTGCCTCCAGCTAATCCACCTTCGGAAATACCAGTTAATCCGTCAATAATTCTTTTTCCATCATTGGTTGATATAGTAAAAATAAACTTATCATCAGGCGCTAATCGGTATGCTTCTGTCGGAGCAATAGGAACCGTGTCGGTAATTACCTCTGCGTCTTTTGTTCGAAACATCAATGAGTTATTAATTCCACAAGAAGACAGCACAGAAAGAGCACCTATAACAATTAGTAGTAATCTCATTTTTCCCTATTTAGCAATTTACGATAGTATTCAGACATTTCACTGGTCAAACGTTCAAAACTGAAACGCTCACGCACAAATTCCCTGCCTATCTCCGCAAATTTAGCTCTTAGTTTTTCGTTTTCAACAAGTAAACGGAGATTTTCAACATAAGTTTCACTATCTCCGAGTTTTGTAATAAACCCTGATTCACCATCAAGTAGAATATCTCTAACCCCTCCTACATCAGTGCTCAACACGGGGAGGCCTGATGCTTGAGCTTCTATTAGACTGACGGGCGTCCCTTCATTATTTGATGTCAAACACAAAATATCCATACCCTTATTGAAGGCAGCAATATCAAACACCCATGAAGTGAATACGATTTTAGGACCAAATTCTTCCGTTATTCGCTTTACATTTTCCTCTACAACAGTTCTTTCGGAGCCATCACCTACGATAAACACTTTGATGTTTGACACACCTTGACGCAAGAGTTTTTCTATGACCTCAAGAAAAAAGGAGTGATTCTTTATCGGCGCTAAACGACCAACAATTGCAATTGCAACAGTTTGCTCATCAATGTGATATTCCGATCTTATTATTTCTCGTTGTTCCCGATCCTCCTTCAAAAAATCAGACAAATCAAATCCCAAAGGAATAACTTTAATTTTTTCAGCACGACAGATTCTATGTTGGACGGCCAACTCTTCTTTTTGAAGTTGACTAATTGCAACTATCCCAGTTGATTTATTCGCCAGATTTCGCTCCAACGATTTAATCATGAAGGTTTTGATTGGTCCGAAATAAGAATGAAACACATGACCGTGGTAGGTATGAACAATTACTTTTACTCCGCAACTAATTGCAGCTCGTCGTCCCAAAACACCTGCTTTTGAAGCATGAGTATGCACAATATCTGGCTGAAATTCCTGGATTATTTCCTTGATTTTCCGATATGCTTTTCGATCAGAAAGTGGGTTTGGATTTCGAATCAGTTCAGGGATAATGATTGGTCGAACGTCATATTTCTCAAGGATGTGAAGCGAATCAGTCTCTCCCTCGTCCGGCACGCCTCCGATTAACATTGTCTCAAAGTCATCATCCAAATACCTAGTTAATAATGCAGCATTGTATGTTGGACCTCCCAAGTTAAAACGATTAATAATACGTAATACTTTAATCATGTGACATTGTTTTTTGCATACCACGACTGAAAAACTAGGTAACACCAAATTAGCGTCGCGAGATGACCACCTTTGTTCGTAAAGAACTCTGCCTTTATTTCTTCTAAATAATCGAACTTAAAAAGACCTTGTTTTTCGATGTAATCTGCATCAAACCATTCTTTTTTAACGATTACATTCCACGCAGATTTAATCCAATTTTCTAAGGGTACTTCAAAGCCTTTTTTGCCACGTTGAAATATTTGATTCGGCAATTCTTCCTTAAATGCATCCTTCAATATGCGCTTAGTCCTATTTCCTTGTAATTTAAATTCGGGAGGCAAACCATTCGCAAAACGCACGATATCTTTATCCAAAAATGGTGTGCGCACCTCCAGACTTTGACGCATACTCATTAAATCCACTTTTTTCAACATATCATTTGGCAGCACAAATAGTTGATCCAATCGCAAAAAATCATTCAACCCAACTATGATTTCCTGTCGCGGCGTTTCATTTTCATTAAAACGCTTTAACAACCTTTTTCGTTGTTCGCGTTCGATAAATGCAGCCAAAAACCAATACTTTTCAGAAGATGACTTAGATAGCATCGCTCTGAAATTATTCAATTGTCTCAAGCGATTCTGAAAACGCGACGTTCGGCTCCCCTTCCCTAAAGAAGGCAACCCTTTCACCAAACGGACAAGTGTACCGTTGGACAATGAACGCTGAAAAGCTCTGTGTTTATTGTATCCTGAGAAAAGTTCATCAGCACCATCACCTGATAAACATACTGTGAGTTCCTCTTTTGCACCTTTAGCTAGAAAGTACATGGCTATAGCACTGGAATCCCCAAAAGGCTCATCAAAACTTTCTAGTACATTATTTAATTCTTTCACCACTACATCACTTGATAATCGAATAGCATGGTGGTGACTATCGATATGATTTGCAACGGCCTCCGCGTAATTCGATTCATCAAAAAAGCTAGATTCCAAAAATCCAACAGAAAACGTGTGTAAATCTGATTTGAATTGAGAAGAAATAGCGGACACGACCGAACTATCGACACCTCCAGATAAAAATGTACCTACCGGCACGTCCGCTTCCAGACGGGTAATTACAGCGCGCTCGATTTTTGATTTCAATGTTCGAACTGCTTCCTCGTATGTTCCTGTAAAGCCAACTGTATTTTCCGGATTCCAATAATTGATTATATCCATATGCTTCCCTTTCACTATTATGTAATGACCAGGTAGTAATTTCTGAACCTCAGTAAAAATGGTTTTTGGAGCAGGAATATATGTAAATCTAAAATAGTCGTTTAGTGCACTCTCTGACAGTGTTCTTGGCGAGTTACGTTTCATAAATGGCCACAGTTCAGAAGCAAAGACAACTCCTGAGTCCTCCACACTGAAAAGCAACGGATTAATTCCCATGTGGTCTCGTGCCAATATTAATTGATCTTCGACGGAATCATAAAAGCCAAAGGCAAAACAACCGTTTAAATCATTAATTCCATCAGCACCAAATTCTATGAGGTGATATAATAAAACTTCTGTATCTGATGAGGTCCGAAAAACATAACCCTTCTTGAGAAGATCATTTTTTAACTCTGGGTAATTATATATTTCACCATTATACACCAACGTATAACGTTTCGAATCATCTGAGAAGGGTTGATTGGATCGACTATTTAAATCTACAATCGCCAATCGATTATGTCCAAGGATTGCATTACCCGTTATCCGAGATGACGAAAAGTCCGGTCCCCTATGCGCTTGCAGTGAAAGAACATCGTTCATCCATTCTTGGTCCGATTTTTCGGGAGATGAATTAAAAAATTTGATTCCGATTATGCCACACACAATTTTTTCACGACTTTTAATGAAATATTCAATTCACGCCATGAAGATAGCAGTTGTTTTTTCATTCATTCTATGTTTTACCTATTTTAATTCGATTCAGGCGCAGCAAAACATCGTCGAATTGGCCTTAAAAACATTTATTAATGACCCTGTGAATGAATATGCTGGAATCAGTTTTCAAGCGATTGACCTAAATACCCAAACCGTTATTGCAGAACATCAACCTAAAATGGCGTTGGCACCTGCTTCTATTGTCAAACTGTTTTCTACTGCTACTGCATTGGAGGAATTGGGACCGCACTTCCGACCTAAAACTCGCATCTATCATGACGGAGAAATCGATAGCAATGGCGTTCTGAAGGGAAATATTTGGATTAGAGGAGGCGGTGATCCATCTTTAGGTAGTCGCTTTTTTGAGAAAGAAGAGAACCAACGACACTTTCTACTAAGTTGGGTTGACACGCTAAAAAGTTTTGGAATATCTAAAATCAGCGGTCATATCATTTGTGACGGTTCGGAATTTGGTTATACTGGAGTCCCGGATGGTTGGACTTGGGGAGACATGGGGAACTATTATGGGTCTGGGCCTTCTGGATTAGTAGTTTTTGATAACATGACTCACTTATTCTTTGAAACAAGTGAAAAAAGTGGAATGCCAACAAAAATAACGTGCATGGACCCATACATTCATAACTTAACCTTTCGAAATGAGGTGAAATCTGCACAAGTGTCTGGAGATAATGCATATGCATTTGGCGCCCCATATCTGACTAATCGTTTAATTCGAGGATCATTGCCGCTAGACCATGAAGAATTCAAAGTAAAAGTTAGTATCCCCGATCCAGAATTACTGCTTGCGCAAGAGTTTTATTTTGAGCTATCAAGCGCGAACATCGTAATCGAAGGTCAAGCACTCGGACAAAAACAAGCTGAACTACCAATCGATTATAGTACCCTTCGATTGGTTTATACACACTCTGGGAGTACCATATCCAATGTAGCCTACCACACAAACATGAGAAGTGTAAACCTTTTTGCGGAACAGTTGATTTGTTTGACAAGTCATTACAAAACAGGAAGTGGCTCCTCCTCTTCTGGAGCTCAATATATCCAGAGTTATTGGGAACCTAAAATAGGAAAAGGGTTTACGGTTACCGATGGAAGTGGGCTTTCTCGAAACAACGGGATTAGCGCGCACCACTTTACAGAGTTGCTTCGGATAATGAAATCGTCTAAACAGTTTGACGAATTCAAAAAGACACTTCCTGTAGCAGGAAAAAGCGGCACATTAAGTTCCGTGTGCAGAGGTCAAAAAGCAAGTGGCCGAATTTCGGCAAAAAGTGGTACCATGACTCGAATTAAGTCCTATGCTGGATATGTAGACAGTAGTTCTGGAAAAGAAATTGCATTCGCTATTATTGTGAATAACCATTCTACTTCAAGCGCAACATTAGTAAAAAAAATGGAACCAATTTTCAACGCACTTTCTCAATACTAGACGAAACGCTCATCTGCCTCCATGACTTGTCCACAATTTTTGCATTCACGCATTTCTAGTGAGTTATAAAATTCTTTAAAGCGCGGAATAAAATCCTTCTCTATATTCTCCAATTTAAATTTATAGGATTTTAAAGGTGTATTGCATTCTTCACAAAACCAAAATAAACCATCAGTTAGATCCGTTCCTTTTCGAACCCGTTCTATAACGAGACCAACTGTATTTTCGCCCCGAATTGGAGAATGAGGTATTCCAGCTGGAAGCAAAAACATTTCTCCCTCTCGAATTTGAATATCTCTCGCTTCTCCATTCTCTTGAACGCGCACAGTAATATCTCCTTCAATCTGATAAAACAACTCCTCAGACTCATTGTAATGATAATCTTTTCGCGCATTCGGACCGCCCACTACCATAACAATGAAATCACCTGCCTCTCGGTACAAATTTCTATTTCCTACTGGAGGCTTCAGAAGATCCCTATTTTCATCAATCCAGCCTTTTAAATTAAATGGTGCTAACATGGGAATTGTTGTATAAATTTTTAACTAAGGTAATGAAATTAAAGTAAAGGCAAAAAAAAATCGGCTTCACCCAAAGATGAAGCCGACTTCTATTCTCAAAACAATAATCTTATTGCTTCACAATTTTAAATGTACGCTGCCCTTCGGTATTGAAAATCCGTAGGGTGTAAACTCCATTTTCTAGATGTGCAATGGATAAGGATGACGACGTACTATTTGCTAATGCGTTTGCGTTAGCCAGAACAGTTCGTCCATTCATATCAGAAATCTCAATCTTCATTGCACCAGCGTTAGTTCCTGCCTCAATATTCAACACATCAGAGGTTGGGTTCGGATAAACAGTTAATTCTGCAAACTGCTCCTCACCTAGCGACAAGAAATCACATGTTCCAACAACAACTACAACCAAGGAAGTGTCTGCT
>JALQTG010000170.1 GCA_023264075.1 Crocinitomicaceae bacterium | reverse complement strand
TCTGCAGGAAGTTTGCCCTTTAATTCTTTTTGCAGCTTGGTTAATAGGAATCCTGTAGCATTGATGGAATCACGGTGCTCAAATTCAGCGAAATTGATCGTGATTTTCGCTTTATGCGGGGTGCTTCCCATTGTAACTCCCTGTGCAGGGTCGGAGGTACCCTCTCCCACTTGTGAGATAATCGATTGAATGATTTGCTGGTCCTTGGTTTTACTAACCGTGTCTGCCAAATAGGGTGCTAAAATTGTGTTTACTTCTTCTTCCAAAAGGATAGTAGAGGCATTCGTGACTTTAATATCCGTCCCAATCGGATGCGAAATAAAGATATTCGCATACTTTGGCTGATTCACCGGAAAGAACTCCACCTTTGGTTGAAAAATTCCAATCAACACAAACGAGAAAATTAATAAACCAAATGTTCCAATAATAAAGTATACAGGTCTCTTACCTGCCAACGCATAGGTTAAGAAACGACGGTAAAAACGCTCCCAATTTGGTAAAACAGACTTTTGGAATTTCTCAGTACCAGGAAAAAATACATACAAGTTCAATAAGGTAACTATCCCTGTAAGAATAATCAAGTTCCCCAAAGTAACATTTATCGATAGGGCAATCAGTGCTCCAATGGCAATAAATACAACAGAAAGTATAGTACCTCTTCGTTTACGAGGGACGGAAGGAGTCGTGGTCATGTACAGAGCTGTCAATACAGGATTGATAACTAAGGCAACGAATAAAGAAGACCCCAAAACAATCATCAATGTGATGGGTAAATACTTCATAAATTCCCCCATAATTCCTGGCCAAATCGCCAACGGAATAAAAGCGGCTAATGTTGTAGCCGTAGACGCAATTATCGGCCAAGCTACTTCCCCCACTCCTTGCTTGGCAGCTTGAAAGGGATTCATTCCTTCATCCATAAGACGGTAGATGTTTTCTACTACCACAATTCCGTTATCTACCAACATTCCCAATGCTAAAACGAGGGAAAAGAGAACTATTACGTTCAACGTCACTCCCATTGCATCTAAAATCATGAAAGACATTAACATCGAAAGAGGAATCGCAACACCAACAAAAATGGCAGTACGCGCTCCTAAGAAAAACAACAATACCACAGTCACCAATAGTATTCCGAAAATGATAGAATTCTCTAAGTTCGACACCCTATCTCTCGTTTGATTCGATTGATCATTGGTAATAGAAACTCCAACACTCGATGGAATTGTATTGTCTTTCTTCGCTTGTTTTACAATCTCACGAATTTTCTCCGCCGCAACTAATAAGTTTTCACCGCCTTGCTTTTTTATATCCAGCATTACCACAGGTAATCCAAACTCGCGGGCATATGAGGTTGTATCCGCATTTCCAAAATAGACCTCCGCTATATCTTGGAGATAGACCGGCATGTAATCGTCCTGTTTTACAATAATGCGCTTCAATTCTTCAGCATCTTTGAATTCACCGTCAATCATTATGGTTTTGCGCAAACCATCCATGCGAATTTCCCCTCCCGAAATAGTCGTGTTTTCAGATTGAACCGCTTGTTCGATATCCGAAATCGATACATTCACCGCCTCGGCTTTCAATCGATCCACTTCAATACGCATTTCTTGCTTTTGAACCCCTCGTATATCGACTTCGTTGATTTCTGGCAAGTCTTCTATCTCATCTTCTAAAATTTCCGCAATATCCTTTAACAGCCCTGCATTATTACCGCTTAAATTCACGTTCATAATCGGCATTTGACTCGGGTCGAGTTCAAATATGTTTGGTTCAACCGGAAGTTCTGGGAAATCCGATTTCGCACGTGCCTGATCCACTGCATCTTTCACCTTAGTCAATGCATCTTTGGCCGTAATTTTGAAATCAAACTTAATTCGAATCGTCACATAACCATGCTGAGCGGTTGAATTGATTTCATCCACAAATTTGATACTGGAGGCCTCTTTCTCGATTGCTTGTGCAATTTTCTCAGACATGTAGGAAGGAGTCGACCCTGGCTTTGCTATTCCCACATATATCTCAGGAATTTGCAATTCGGGGAAATTTTCTTTCGGCATAGACTGATAGGCCATAATCCCCCCAAAGAAAATAATTGCCATGATAAGAAATACCGTTTTACGGTTATTCACTGACCATGTTGATAAACCAAATCCCTTTTCTACTTTATTATCCATTCTTTCTTCGGATTAAAATGTCCTTACCACTTCATTTTCAGATACACCGCGACCACCTTCAGTTACCACTTGGTCACCAGCCTTAATCAACCCTTTAATTGGAACTACTGCAGCACTACCGTCGTGTTTACTAAGAACTTCAACAATTACTTTTCGCAACACGTAATTTTCTCCTTGTTTATCTGCAACAAATAAATAGTCCTCATTAAGCTGTGATTTCATGATAGCCTCTGATGGCACCACTTGAGCAGAATCTATCGTTAAGTCGGTAATGATTAACTGAGCCAACATATTTGGTAGCATGCGTTCATTGTTAGAGATATCCGCTCGCACACGAAAAGTTCTGTTTGTTGGATGAATGTAATTTCCGACATTCGTAATTTGCAAGTTGAACGTATCGAGTAACGTTGGGATGAACACTTTGACCTCAGAACCTACACCTACTGTGCGGTAATGGCGTTCAGAAATATTAGCTGTAATGCGCACTTCTTTATTATTTACGATACGCAACAAGGGCTGTTGAGGTCCAGTAATTTCTCCTTCTTTGGGGAAAATTTGGTCCACAACCCCATCGAATGGAGCCGTTACTACCGATTTATTTCGTTGTTTTGTAAGCGTCTCTAACTGAGCCTTCAATGCATTTACTTGATTCAAGACTT
>JALQTG010000165.1 GCA_023264075.1 Crocinitomicaceae bacterium | reverse complement strand
GGTCTGTTCCTCACAAATTTCCCAGCACGAGGCTGGCTAGATTATGAAACGCCCAGGTCGCGCAGAGACGACCTCATCTATCTGAACCTGACGGGTGACCGTCATGGCGGCAGTGCGCTCGATTACACGGTAAATTCACGTGCATCACGTCCGTATAAAGGAGGTCCTGGATTTTATGAAAATTACAATAGCTCGCTACTGTTGGATCAATACAATCCACCACTGTTTGTCCACAAAACGCAATTGGTGCTCGGGGTGGAAAAGCTTCCTTTCTCCGATATTTTTCCATTTTTAGAGGAATTATCCATTGATAACGGCGGTACTACCGGAACATTGGGTGTTGAAGAGTCCCCTAAAGTGTTGCGCACGAAAGGATTTACCTTTGCGCCGATTGTTTGTTATGAATCTGTCTATGGTGGATTCATTGCGGAACAATGTAGAATGGGGGCTGAAGTTATTTTTATTATCACCAATGACGGGTGGTGGGAGCGTTCAGCAGGTCATTTGCAACACAAGGAGTTTGCGCGATTGCGTGCGATTGAAACACGACGCTACGTGGCTCGCTCAGCAAATACAGGAATTTCATCCGTGATTAATCAGCGAGGAGATATTGTGGCTGCCACGAATTACTGGGAGCGTTCAGGATTGCGCGAGACAGTACGCTTAAATGATCAACCTACATTTTATGTGATGTATGGAGATGTATTGGGAAGGTCGTTCGCATTCGTTTTTGTCATCATGTTGATTTACACGGGCGTAAAGTATTTAAGACGTTTCGGAAAATCGTTCTAGGATTCTAACGCTGGAAGCTGTGCAGGATACAACGGATAATTTAAGTGAACGTTTGCCTTCAAGTGATTCAATAAATTGTAGAGCCCGAAGAATGTTCGCATCACATAAATCGCATGGCGAGATCCGCGTGCATTATTCAATCCGCGTAATGTTTTATCCTTTGAAAAACGTTCTCCAACCTCAAATATTTCTTTAAAGTAGGTATCGTCACCGAAATCAAACGAGTCTGAATGGAATGGCCGAGCCAAGAGAGAGATAAGCGATTGATAGACCGTTTTTAGCAACTCTCGATCTTTAGGTTTATCTTCTTGACGGAAGAAGTCCATTTTCGTGTAGATGTGATTCAATTGCGTTTCGTTCTTCAATATATCCGGGTGGAGGAGTTGAAAATAGTAATGCGCAAAATCCTCAGGGATTTCCTTCACACATCCGAAATCGAGTACACCTATTTGATAATCTGGAGTAATCAAGAAGTTGCCGGGATGCGGGTCTGCATGAACCTTGTGTAGGTCCCGCATTTGAAACAGAAAGAAATCCCACAACGCTTGACCTATTTTATTCCTAATTTGTTGAGCGTGTGATTCTTTCGTAAATGTTGAAAAAGGGACGCCTTCTAACCAATCCATCGTAAGTATTTGTCCTGAGGAGAGTTCGGGATAAAAGCGCGGGAAAATTAATCCAGGCAGATGAGCGCAGTCAGCGGCAATTTCTTTTGAACGAGTTAATTCAAGTGTGTAGTCTGTTTCTTCAATGAGTTTCGACTCTACTTCGTCCATGTAGAGGTTGATGTCGGCACTATTCATATTGAACAAGCGACTTGCTAACGGCTTCACCAATTTTAAATCCGACGAAATAGCATTGGCAACTCCTGGATATTGAATTTTAACAGCAAGTTCCTTTCCGTTTAGTCTAGCTTTATGCACTTGGCCAATACTTGCGGCATTCACAGCTTCCATTGAAAAGGTGTCAAATATTTTATCAGGAGATTGATTAAAGTGTTTTTTAAACGTTTTAACAATCAATGGATATGATAACGGAGGGGCATTAAATTGTGCCATTGAGAATTTGTCCTGATAAGCCTGTGGTAATACTTGATTGTCCATACTCATCATCTGTGCAACCTTCAATGCGCTTCCTTTTAGTTCGCTCAAGGATGCATAAATATCTTCAGCATTGTCTTGGTGCAACGTGTCTTTCGATAATTGCGGATTTACCGTTTTCTTGGCGTAGTATTTTAAATAATTACCACCAACTTTTGCACTCGTTCCAATGATTTTTGCTGCCCGTTGTACTTTTGAAGTGGGAATTTTATCCTGACCTTTTTCTCCCATGGTTAAAATACTTTGGTCTTAATGGCAAACCTTCCAAAATCAAGCAATGAATCTAGTGGACTCACACCTAACATGTCAAAAGCAAGGTTGATGGTTTTTTCTATAGCTGCGTCTGTAGTTTCGAAACCCTGACTTTCATCTTTGAGCCATACGCGAAAAACGTAGGTGAACGCCAATTTGAATCCTTTCGCATAATGTTCACCGATGTATGGTCGATCTTGGACTTCTTCTTTCTGCTTTGCTTCAACTAAAATTCCTTCAATCCGCGCCTGAAATTGATTGAAGAAGTCGTCCCAATCTTTCGCATTATCGATTACCCCTTTTTTGTCTTGATACTTTTCAATCAGGTAGGATCTGATTGACTTGAATTGTTCGAATTGGGTAAAAAACAACGCAAGTACTTTTTCGCGCGCGGAATAATTTTGATAATCTTCAGAATCATCTAAGAGCGCCAATGTACCATTAATTTGATCTGCTAGGATGGCTTTTTTTAGTTGCTTTAGACTGTTAAAGTGCTCATAAAATGAGCTTTCATCCGTTTTGTTTTCTTTGCAGAATTCGAATACTGAATTTGGAGATCTTCCGTGAATCAGTTCAAATTCAATGTACTTCTTAAGAAAAGTGTTCCGCTTTTTTACCATGGTAATGTCGTTTTATAATAAAACAAACGACAAGCCCGAAAGTTTTATTTTGAGGGCATTAGAAGTTAAC
>JALQTG010000123.1 GCA_023264075.1 Crocinitomicaceae bacterium | reverse complement strand
TATGGTGTTCAATGGCGCCATTGGAACAAATACCAAGAAGAAAAAGACATGGGTCCTGCTCATAAAGGTGGAACACGTCTAGCGGTCGACAGAATTGAAATTGATCAAATTAAACAATTGATTGACGGTATTAAGAGTGATATATCTGAAAGATATATTGGTAGGCAGTTGGACGTAACTAACAAGTATCTTCTACCTGTGGCAAAGGAATCCAAATGGATTGCTCAGGTTGACTTGGATGAATTCATGTATAGTCCAAAAGCAATCCCTTGAAACAATTCTTGAGATTCTTAAAGAATACAATGTGGACGGCGTAAATGATGAAATTCTTGCGCAATTGGGAGGATTGAACGAACTATTCCAAACAGTTGAAATTTCAAATGAATTCGTTGAGCCGGTAACGGATGAATCGAAAAAACTAACGACTATTAAAAATAAGTCTACAATGACTATGTCTGCAGAGTTAGAAGAAAGTATCCGCAATAAAGTAGCCGAAATTAGAGCTACAATTGTTGGACGGTCCGTTCAAGGATAAATAATAATTAGAAGAAATAAAGACCCTAGTATCATGAAAAAAATATTCATCGCATCCATTTTATCAGTGTTCTTCGGAGCTTTTCAAGTAACTGCTCAAGATTGCGACTCCATCGCCCGTATTGTAGAAACATATATCACGAATGACATTAAAGGAAAACCTTTTGTTTCCGATGGACAAGTTTATGTCGCATTCCTGGATAATGAAAAAGCGGAATTCAACACGACACTCTTCGGTGGTTCTTATTATCGCTTAGCTACTTCTGCAGGAGTTAAAGACGACTACGTTATCTTCTCCATTTTTGATGCAGAGGAGAACCTATTGTTCACCAATAGAGATCACAAGAACTCTCCGTATTGGGATTTTAAAATTGAAAACACCGTTCCAGTGCGCATTCAAACAGAGTTAGATACAGACAAAAAAGTAACAGGATGCGCCGTGTTAATGATTGGATTTTTAAAATAAATGCACTCCATCTAATACTTACTAACTAACTTTAACTAAATTCATGAGTGAAAGGATACTTCGAGCCTTAATGCAGCTTTTCGCAATTATTGCGAAGGTGGATGATATTGAAGAGGGAAGTTTATCCGAAGAAATTACCAGTAGTAAAGGTCGAAAAATTGTAAAACTATTTCTGCGCCAGGAGCTCTCTCCCGAATTGGTCAATCAATACCTCAAGCAATTCGATGATTTCTTGAATACTCACCATGGAATTCAGAAAAAAAAGGACGGTAAGAAGAAAAGAACTTCAGTAAATTCGGTCAAGGTTCTGCGAATTTGTGCGGAAATAAATGAAGAACTTACGCAACGTCAAAAAATCATTGTACTTGTTCGACTTATTGAATTCATACATGCCAACGAGAGTATCGATGAACAAGAATTAGAGTTTGTAACCACGGTTGCAGACGCCTTTAATGTTGACAAAACGGAATACCAAACCATATTTACCTTTGTAGAAGCAGATCCCAATAAATTACTTGATACTCCCAACACTCTTTACATCGTAGGAGCAACAACAGAAAGATGGTCTTCAGCCAAAACGTTGGTGGTGGATGGCATGGATGGAACAATGGGGTTCATTCGCGTAGAAAGTGTAAACATATTCTTTTTCCGTTACTTGGGAGAAGAGCAAATCACCTTGAATGGACAAGTTGTTCCTAATGACCGACAACACATTCTAAATCAAGGGTCCAGCATACGCACACCCAAGATTCAAACCATTTATTACAGCGATATTATTAGTCGTTTTTTAAGTGATAACGCACTTGAAAAAATTGTTTTTAGAGCGGATCAAGTGGAGTATCGTTTTCCAAACAATGCCGTTGGTCTTCACCCTATAGACTTTGCCGAGAATAGCGGAAAAATGATCGGTATAATGGGAGGTTCTGGTACTGGTAAATCGACTCTTCTCAATGTGCTCAATGGTAACTATGCTCCCACCTCGGGGTCAGTAACCATCAACGGCATTGACATCCATCGAGAAAAAGATCAAATTGAAGGTGTAATTGGATTCGTTTCCCAAGACGATTTGTTAATTGAAGAATTGACTGTTTATCAAAACCTATTCTACAATGCCAAATTGTGTTTTAAAGACTTGTCAGACCAGCAAATTGCACGAAAGGTTTTATCGTTATTACACGCCATAGGTCTTTATGACAGCAAAGACCTTAAAGTAGGTAATCCTCTCAAAAAAACAATTTCAGGTGGACAGCGTAAACGACTGAACATTTCTTTGGAGTTAATCCGTGAACCGAGTGTTTTATTTGTTGACGAACCCACCTCGGGACTTTCTTCGAGGGATTCTGAGAACATCATGGACTTGTTAAAAGAACTCGCTCTTAAAGGGAAACTGGTTTTCGTTGTGATTCACCAACCTTCATCCGATATCTTTAAAATGTTCGACAAGCTTTTACTGTTGGACCAAGGTGGTTACCCCATATTTTATGGAAACCCTGTGGATAGTGTGGTGCATTTCAAAACATTAATCAATCACGCGAATTGCAATGAGCGTGAATGTCCTACATGTGGAAATGTGAACCCTGAGCAACTCTTCAATATCATAGAAGCTAAAGTAGTAGATGAATTCGGAAATCAAACTACTAGGCGAAAAACACCACCAGAGGAATGGAATAAATTATACCTTAGTGGAAAACCGGCGGACGAAATAGAAGAGACTCAAGAAAAACCGAAGATCAGTTTTAAAATACCAAACAAATGGAAACAATTTAAGGTGTTTTTTACACGTGATATTCTATCCAAACTGACGAACAAACAATACTTAATCATCAATGCAATAGAGGCGCCTCTTCTCGCTATCATCGTGGCTTTCTTCGTGAAGTTTTTCAACCATACAAAAAACGGTCATGTTGCTTATACTTTTGAAAACAGTGAGAATCTTCCTCAATTCCTATTCATTGCTGTGGTTGTTGCCCTTTTCATTGGACTTACTGTTGCTGCCGAAGAGATTATCAAAGATCAAAAACTACTTCAACGCGAATCGTTTTTGAATCTTTCAAGGGGAAGTTATCTTTTTTCAAAGATCAGTATCATGTTTATGATTTCATCGCTTCAAACCTTGTTCTTTGTAATAGCTGGTAATTTGATACTAGAAATTGAAGGCATGTGGTTTTCTTATTGGATCGTACTATTCTCTACTTCATGTTTTGCAAACTTATTAGGATTGAATATTTCAGCGAGTTTTAACTCCGCAAAAGTGATTTATATATTAATTCCAGTGATGATTATCCCTCAACTATTGTTTAGCGGTGTAATTGTCAAGTTTGATAAGCTCAATCCTCTTTTCGCAAGAGAGGCTGAAGTTCCATGGATTGGTAATGTCATGGCATCGCGCTGGGCATATGAGGCACTAGCGGTTACTCAATTTAAAAACAGTGACTCTGAAAAACCGTTTTATGCTTTCAACCAGATGAAAAGTGAGGCATCTTGGAAAAGAGATTATTGGTTGCCTGAACTACGTAATAAAGTTGATATCATCGCTAATTATCATAGCGACCCTGAAAAGGATTCTCTGGTTAAATCTTCAATGACGCTTTTGGCCAATGAAATTGAAAAAGAAGAAGCCTTATATGACCCTTCCTTAAATTTTGTCTGTGAAGGCTGTGTTGCATCACTTCGAAAATTTGAATACACTCCGGAACTCGGGAAAATCATGTCTAAATACTTCCAAACCGTGCGCGAAATCTATATGAATGAAGTTAATGAAGCCATGAGATT
>JALQTG010000261.1 GCA_023264075.1 Crocinitomicaceae bacterium | reverse complement strand
GGGCTTTGCAGGCGGTACTTCCAAACTGTGAAACAAGTCGTGTGTTTTTTGATTTACAGAGGGGACATGGTACAACCGTTGGTTCTGCAAATAGCACGGATTTATCCACTTCATCTTGCGGAGGCGCAATCCCGTATTCTTCTAGCTTATCTCTTCCGTCTTGGGTAATCCAATCCGTTGTCCAGGCAGGTGAAAGGGTGGTTTTCACTTCTGTGTGGAGTCCTTCTTCTGCTAAACGTTCAATAATATCGCTTTCGATAACCTTCATCGCAGGACAACCAGTGTATGTCGGGGTTATGGTCACCAAACAGTCGGTTCCATTGATTTCCACACTGCGAATGATGCCTAAGTCGACAACGGTTAATACAGGAACCTCAGGATCTTTGACGTCCTTCAGGTAGTTCCAAATTTGTTCTACTGAAATTGCTGATGTCATCCCTTATTGTTTACCACTCCATCCCTGGATAAGTACGTTGCATATATTGCATTTCCGCTAACAGGAAGCCCATGTGTTCAGAGTGAATTCCTTTTCTCCCTCCTTTTTGGTGGTATTTTATTTCTGGAATTGTCAAAGTTGCTTCGGTAAGGACGTTGTTGACATTTTTATAAAATTGCTGTTTGAACTCTTCGCAGTCTCCGATAAGCCTATCTTCTTGAAGAAGTTCATTGACCTCATTTTGGAAAAAGAGTTCTTCCACGAAACGCATTAAGTCATCCACTGATTCTTGAACACGTTGGTGTGACTCTTCGGTGCCATCTCCCAAACGAATAACCCATTCAGAGCTATGTTTCAGGTGATATTTAACCTCTTTCAATGATTTTTCAGCAATAGCAGATATTTGTGCATCGGAACTATTCAGAAGTTGGGTGTAATTCAGCAGTTGGAAGTTGTCAAAGAGGAATTGACGAACAATAGTTTTACCGAAATCTCCGTTTTTTTGTTCTACCAATAAAACGTTTTTGTATTCTCTTTCAAGACGTAAAAATGCTAAGTCGTTGGCAGTTCTCCCCTTGTTTTCCACTTGAGCTGCATATTCGTACAACTCCGTGGCCTGACCAATAAGGTCCAAGGCGATATTGGTCAATGCAATGTCTTCTTCAAGTATTGGTCCGTGGCCACACAATTCGGATAAACGTTGTCCGAGAATCATAGTGTCATCTGCATGGCGAATTAAGTATTCAAATAAAGCTTTTGGCTTTGTCATACGGGTATATTTAAAATATTACATGTGACCAACTCCGTCAGGAACTGTATAAAATGTTGGATGGCGATATACCTTGCTATTTGAAGGTTCAAAAAGTGCGTCGGCATCATCTGGATCAGAGGCGACAATTTTATTCGACTCAATTACCCAAATGCTTATCCCCTCGCTTCTTCTCGTGTAAACGTCACGGGCATTATTAATGGCCATCTCTGCATCTGCAGCACGCAAACTTCCTGCGTGTTTGTGACTCAATCCTTGTTTACTTCTAATAAATACCTCCCAAAGAGGCCATTCTTTATTACTCATAACGTAAGTTTTATTCGTTTAGGAAGCTTGTTTGCGGCGAGCGGCGCGTTTTTCAGCATAGGCCAAAGCCGCTTCTCTCACCCATATTCCTTCTTCTTTGGCTTTCTTTCGTGCTTCAATGCGTTCCTTATTGCAGATACCGTGCCCATTAACAACTTGCCAGAACTCATCCCAATCAATATCGCTGAAATCGTACCCACCTTTTTCTTCGTTGTAGGTTAAATTGTCGTCAGGAACTTTGAGTCCAATTAATTCAGCTTGTGGCACGGTAGCATTTACAAACATTTGACGTAACTCATCATTTGTGTGACGTTTAATTTTCCAGCGCATAGATTGTTCTGTGTGCTTGGACTCTGCATCGCTCGGTCCGAACATCATCAATGCTGGCCACCACCATCGGTTGAGGGCATCTTGAGCCATTGCTTTTTGTTCAGCCGTTCCTTGAGCAAGTGTCGTTACTATCTCAAAGCCTTGACGTTGGTGGAAAGATTCTTCTTTACACACCCTTACCATTGCTCGAGCGTATGGGCCATATGAAGTTCTGCAAAGAGGAACTTGATTCATGATTGCTGCACCATCAACTAACCATCCGACCATTCCTATATCTGCCCATGTTAATGTAGGGTAATTGAATATACTCGAGTATTTAGCTTTTCCGGTATGGAGGTCGTCGATGGTCTCTTCACGGTCAGCACCAAGTGTTTCAACTGCACTGTACAGATAAAGTCCGTGTCCAGCTTCATCTTGAATTTTAGCAAGAAGAACAGCTTTACGACGAAGGTTTGGGGCCCTTGTCACCCAGTTTCCTTCCGGTAATTGACCTACAATTTCTGAATGGGCATGCTGAGAAATCTGTCGAATCAAAGTTTTTCGATAGTTTTCCGGCATCCAGTCATTTGGCTCGATTCGAATTTCAGCTGCAATGCGTTCTTCGAATTTTCTTTCTAGATCTGAAATATTTACTTCTTTCATAGTGTATGCTTTATAAGACTTAGAACTAGAAAAGGTTCCGTATGTCTTGCTATACAAATTTAACAAAAAATGACGATGTTGGTTTTGTCATGTAGTTGTTAAATACTGAAAATGCAATCTTTTTAACGATTTTGGAAGAATGCGTTTTGTTTTTCAGTTTCTAATGAGAGTTGAAACCCCTTATACTTTAAGCATTTCAAAAGAAAACTGTACACGTATTTTGAGAAAACTGATATTTTTCAGGTATAATAAATTTCAGTTATGTTAGCCTCAAATGAGATGGGCTTGAGGCTAACCAGCTGTTGGTATAGTTGACTTAGCACAGTAAAAAGTCCCCTCAGGTGTGATTTCCATATCTAATATCTCCCAAGTAATAAAAAGCTTTAGCAAGTGATCAACTTTCGATTTTTTTAAATCCGATAAACGATACAGTCGGCTCAAGGTGAATTTTTTATTCGATTTGAAGATGTCTAAAAACTTCATTTCATCTTCCGAAAATTGTTGCGGTTTTTCCACTCCTTTTTTGCGTAAGTTCCATACGCCTACCAAAATTTTATTTGCGATCAGTGTATGGTCATTTCTTCGAACATATGTTTTCCAGGCCCCTTCATCGTCTTTTGATTTGTGCGGTTTAAGAGGAGAGGCAGCAACAATTACTTCAAGCACGAGTTTATGGTCGTCTTGCCAAATCACTGTTTCAATAGGCACGGGAGGACTACAAAACAGCTCGGCAGCTCCTTGGATAATGTGAAATTCCTCCTCTGGATCAACACCCACCACTTTCCCATTGTCTTTTACGCCAATTAATAGTCGGCCACCATCTGTGTTTGCAAATGCTGAAATGGTACGTGCAATCTTTTTAGCATCGTCCACACGAAACTTGAAGTCTTGCGTTTGATGCTCTCCTTGACGAATATAGCTTTGAAGGGTGCTCACGATGTCAGTTTGTACAAATGTACTAACAATGAATGGAGCAACAAGTTTTGAACGGACGGATTCAATGAATTTTGAGGCGGACTATCAAATAGGATTACATGGACGTATTTTGAGTCTTATTGATCCTCCTTCGGGGTAACATATACTTTAATTCTTAATTTTTCTGTTTTTTTGGCATTGGAAACAAGTTCGATGATTCGGTCTTGATAATAGTACTTGTCCGTTGTGTCGAAAGTCACTAGGATTGAGTCAGTGGCGCCTGGAAGAATCGGTTTTTTTGGAAATTCTACTTTTGTGCATGGGCAAGCTACTCGTGCATCTTGAATCAATAAAGGTTGATTCCCGCTATTGGAAAATACAAAATAGTGTTCTAAAAGAACTCCTTCATCGGTGTTTTCCCATTTGATGGTTTTTTTACCGCTAAATAAAAATTCCGCCGATTGACCGAGGCCAATGGCGGAATTCATTGCTATAAATATGATCGCGAAATATAGCTTCATTAAATGATATTAATTTTTTGCTGGAGCACCAACATTGTTTACTGGCAAACCTCCACCAGCAACTTCTTCTACTGTACCTTTGATACGAATAGTTTTAGTTGGGCTGTTCACAGCATTTGATTGTAATGTTACACTCTTAGAAAAAGGACCGACTCTTTTCGTGTCATATTTTACTTTGATTGCACCTGATTGACCTGGAGCAATTGGTTCTCTTGGCCACTCTGGAACAGTACATCCACAAGATCCTTTGGCGTTCGAAATCATCAATGGTTGAGTACCTGTATTGGTGAATTTAAATTCGTAAACACCATTTCCATTTTGTTTGATTGTTCCGTAATCATGTGTTTCCTTCTCAAATTCAATAATAGCTCCTTCTTCAACAGCAGTTTCTGTATTTGTTGTTGGAACCTTTGTCTGAGCAAAAGTTGAAGTCGTTGCAAAAGTTGCAGCGAAAACAAGTGATAGTGTAAATAATGCGTTTTTCATAATTCTATTTATTAAGAGTTAAATTCTTCCCCAAATATACAAACGGGATACCAATCAGGACTCTTTTTTAACAAAGCGTTAACAACGGAAAATAAATATACCCTTTTTATGGTATTGTATAAGTATATAAAATTTAGACCTTCACGAAAAAAACAGTAAGGAGCGCACAACATACTTTTTTCATGAATTAACATTTGATCAGCTGGGGCAGTTGGCTGAAAGTCTCTATTCACTTAAGATTCATTCAGATACTATTTCCACCTCGCTCAAAGTTGTTCAGAGCCAGTTGCATCAATTCAAAGAATTGTTGAGGAGTTTTTATTTTCATCCTAAAAAGTTTGATTCGTCTCCTTTTTTTAGCGTTTCCCCTTTTCTTATTTATAATTTTTTACGGTTAAGTCATTTCTATTATTTGGAGAAGAAGATACCTGAAATAGAGCAGAATATTGCTCTTATGATGAATTCAATACTCTCGTCAAAATCACTTTTGCTGCCTATTCTTTTTAATGATTATCGAATGGATTTAGAAGCGCACATCGCATTTGAAGAGATAAATGTATTCCCCTTAATTCATTCCCTCATTGAAGCCAAATTGGAAGATGCACTTTTTTGTAAAAGTACTCAGTTGCGCACTCAATTGGCCACGTTTTATATGGAGCATACAGATACCGAAAAAGACCTTGAGTTAATAAAGAAGGTCGTTTCGGAGCTTCAGCGCCATGAGCGAGGTATAGCTGCTGTGTTATTTAATCAGCTTACCTTGTTTGAGGCAGATTTAAAGTTGCATCATATATTGGAGGAGGAAATATTAATTCCTGCTGTGCTCGATATTCTATAATTGATTTTAGCGGCATGTTTCAGTTGCCTAAATCGAATTGCCCTTAAGAAATTACCTTATATTTGTAGAACGAATTAACGGAATATGTCATTCATTCAGAAGCTCAGAGGTTTTATTATTAGTAGAAAACTATGGATCAATATTGGATTGATTATGGTTGCTTGGGTGCTCATTATCTGGGGATCACTCAGGTATTTTGATAGCTACACAAATCATGGTCAAGAAATTCAAGTTCCTGTACTTTTGGGGAATAATCTCGACGATGTCCCACAATTATTGTCCGGTTTAGAGTTGCGCTATGAAGTTATCGATTCAATTTATGACCCGGCTCTTCTTGAAGGTACCGTGGTTTATCAAAGTCCAATGCCAAGTGATTCAACGGGGATGGGCGTAAAAGAAGGACGAATCATTAAAGTACGTGTGAGCAAGCAGACGCGTTTAGTAGAATTGCCGATTGTGGTGAGTAAAAGTAGACGTTTTGCGGAGACTGTGCTTATGACAAAAGGGCTGCGAACAAAAACGACTTTTGTCCCCAGCAACGAGGATCAAGGAAGTGTTATGGAGCAGAAATACCGTGGGAAAGTAGTCACGAAAGGAATGAAGATTCCGATCAATTCAATTATAGAATTGGTGGTAGGACAAAAAACAGGAGCTGAGTTTGCTTATGTGCCTGACTTGAATGGGCTCACAATAAACGAAGCAGAGGAACGTTTAAGGGGGACTGGTGGGTTGCGTTTGTTCGCAATTTATAATGACTGTGCTTCGAATCAAGATAGTTTAATGGCAAGCATTACGAATCAAACACCCGTGGCTGGTGATAGCAGTAAAGTGCCTTATGGGTCAACGATTACAGTATTTGCCTCGCCAACCCCACAGGTTGATTAAAAATTAGACGAATTCATTATGAGGTATGTTTTTGCTTTTGTAATCGTTTGGATTGCTTTTCTTCATGGAAATGCTCAAGATGGAATAGCTCCAATTACGACGAATCCAGATTTGTTTGGAAAGACGATCAAGTACCAAGAGAAATCTATGAGTACTACTTTTGATAGTACTTTCGTTTACTTTACCGATACGCTTTCCTTACCATTTTTCGATGATTTCTCAAAGAATAATTTTCAAGCGTACGATGCTGGTTTTTCTGATCCGAATGTATCTGAAGCTTTATTCCATAGAATGTTAGATGTTGTTTCGGAGGTCCCACTTCCTCCAACTTCATTTTTTACAGATAGTGCAACCTACCGCATGGAAGTTAATTTAATTCTCGACACACTAATCTATCACAAATTTGATAGTACTCGATTTTTATATGATGACCTTTCTAGTTACCCTGTCAATCATACAAATATTTACGGATACCCTCCCTATATTATTATCGATACTGTTGATGTACTTCCCAATCAACAAGATACGATTTGGTTATCTAACCCAGAATATGTGCAAGATTCGGCACGGATTTTTACGGTTGAAATTTCTGATCCAGGAAAGTTGTGGTTAACTGATCAGGCATATCATAATTATCGTTTAGCTACAAATCCTTGGTCATTGGGGGTTGTTTCTTTTGATGGGTTAAATGAAAATGGGTATCCATATCTGTTTGGTTCAACATCTACAATGAATTGCGATACTTTATTATCAAAACCTCTTGATCTTTCTCTTGTCAATGCTTCAGACTCAGTATATTTTAGTTTTTTGTACCAATGTGAAGGGTTCGGTGATGCACCTGAGGAAGGAGATTCCTTGTTTTTGGAGTTTTACTCGCCCTCTACACTCGAATGGAATCGTGTCTGGCGCACAGGGGGTGAGCCTCAAGTGGATTTTCAGGTAGCCCACATCAAAGTAGATGATAACATATTTTTTGAAAACGGATTTCAATTCAGATTCATCAATTATGGCTCTCCTGCTGGGTTTTTGGATCACTTTCATATTGATTATGTCAACTTAAGACAGTTCTCTGGATTTCAAGATACGTTATTCAAAGATTACGCATTCGTTTATCCAATATCGACCTTATTGCAGGAGTACATAAGCGTCCCATGGAAGCATTACAGGAATAATCCAATCGGAAAAATGGGTGATGCAGTGAGGGTGGATGTGCGCAATGGAAGTGAGTTAACAGAGAATAATCAAAATGGAAACGTGGCTATTTTGTTGGATGGCGTTGTTCAGGGAAATCATACCCTGAATGGAACGTTTTTGTCGGGTGGAAATATTAATTATGCACCGAGAACTACTTATACCTCTTTTCATGATTTTTCTTCAGGTTATGCCTATGATGCAACACTTCCTAATGATACACTTGCCACCTATGATTGGATGGCGAATGCGAGTGCCCAATTCCCAAGCTATGCTCAGAACGATTCTACATTTGGCCAGCAAATCTTTCAGAATTATTATGCATATGACGACGGTACGGCAGAAAAGGCATATGGCGTAACAGGTCAACAGGCTTTACTAGCATATCAATTTAATGCATATCAAGCAGATTCGTTGGTTGGAATTGATATTCATTTTGTTCCATCAGTAGTGGATGTTTCAAATAATTTATTTCTTCTGGCTGTTTGGAATGATAACAATGGTCAGCCGGGCTCCAAAATCTATGAAGATGAGTTTTTCTTCCCACGACAACCCAAGTACACGAGTGCACGTAATAAGTTTACCACGTATCTGTTTAAAGACACTATGAAAGTAGGAGTTGGTGAAACGTTTTACATTGGGATGCGCCAAATTGAAGAAGAACGTTTGAATTTAGGGTTGGATATGAACCATGATCAAGCGGATAAGATATTTTGGAGTGTTGACGGTGGCAATCAATGGAATAATGCTTCATTTCCCGGTGCAGTGATGATGCGTCCACTGGTATCAAGTAAAATGGATTACTTGTTGAATATTCCAACGGTAGAAACCGCTGACGTGGTAGATTTCACGATCTATCCTAATCCTGCATCATCTCACTTTTCTATTCGTACTGATGTCTCGGGTATTGAGAATGAGGTAATTCTATTAGATCTGAATGGGAGGCACTTGTTACAAGGAGGCTTGGATGATTTGTTCGATATTTCACGTTTAAACGCGGGAGTGTATTTTGTACTTCTGATTCAAGACAGTAGAGAGGTTACAACGAAAAAATTAGTAATCTACTAATTTGTAAAGAATCAATATTGTGTGGTTTGAGTTGATTTGCTAGGCATCATTTTTCGTGCTGGAATTATCCTAACTTTGCAGCCAAGAATAAAGCAACTATGCAAGAAGAATTTGAAGAGCAACACGAGGACCAAGAGGAGTTATACGAGCATTACAAGTTTGTAGCTGACCCAGGGCAGGTTGTTGTTCTAGTGGATAAGTTCCTCATGGACCGTATGCCCAATACTTCACGAAATAAAGTCCAAAATGCCGCAAAAAATGGAAATGTGGTAGTGAATGGTCAGAAAGTAAAGCAAAATTACAAAGTGAAGCCAAGTGACGAGGTTTCTATTGTATTACCTTATCCAATTCGTGAAATCGAACTTGTTGCAGAAGATATCCCGTTGGAGATTCATTATGAGGATGATACAGTAATTGTAGTGAATAAGGAGTCAAATATGGTTGTGCATCCCGGATATGGGAATTATCGTGGTACTTTAGTCAATGCTTTGGTGTATCATTTTGACCAGTTGCCAACGAAAACAGATGATTACTATGGTCGTCCAGGATTAGTGCATCGATTAGATAAGCATACGACAGGTCTTATGGTTATTGCAAAAACGGAGTATGCGTTGACTCATCTTGCACAACAGTTTTATGACCGTTCTACCGAACGTCGCTATTGGGCACTCGTTTGGGGGGATGTCAAAGAAGATGAAGGAACGATTACTGGTAACTTGGGGCGCTCGCTACAGAATCGAAAACTCATGACGGTTTTTCCTGAAGGAGATTACGGAAAGCATGCTGTGACACATTATAAAGTACTTAAACGTTACGGTTATGTAACATTGGTGGAGTGTAAGCTCGAAACGGGAAGGACGCACCAGATTCGAGCGCACATGAAGTGTATTGGGCACCCGTTGTTTCATGATTTAGAGTACGGGGGAGATCGAATTTTAAAGGGAACAACGTATACGAAATATAAACAATTTATAGAGAATTGTTTTGACCTGTTAGATGGACAAGCTTTACATGCAAAAACGTTAGGATTTGAACATCCTAAAACGAAGGAATTTTTGCGATTTGATAGTCAACTTCCCTCCGGATTTCAAGCTGTTTTGCAGAAATGGGAGACATATATTGATCATGCTAAAGATTGAAATTTGTGAAGTTCACATTAAAAAAAAAATAGGGTAGGTGAAATTAATTTCTACTGAAGCGAGAAATTTAGGAACATAATGCTAATTTTGTTTGATGAAATGGAGTAAGTTGATTTTCAACAGACATTAATTAAATATTTATTGAACATTAAATATGAAGAACTTATTTTTAGTTTCCCTGCTGGTTTTTTCATTTACTTTGTTAGGGCAACAAGCTTCTCTAAACAAAGCAAATGATGCGTATTCTAATGGGAATTATGCCGAATCAGCAGAGTTAGCATCAGTAGCTTACGAGAAGATCTCTCCAAAAAATGCCAAGGCACGTGCAATGAAGGCAGAAATGGCTAAAAAAGCGGCGGTTTCGTACAAAATGATTTTTAATTATGATGAG
>JALQTG010000224.1 GCA_023264075.1 Crocinitomicaceae bacterium | reverse complement strand
TCCAATTTTGGGCTCGAAAACACCTCGATATCGATATTTTCAGGTGAAATTTAGGGGAAAAAAGGACGAAAAGTCGTCCAAGTTTCTGGTTGCCGCAAATTCTCACAACTCACGTACAACCCACATCAATCTAGATCCCACATCTTCTACGAAAATTCCATGTGTAACTTTTTTTGCTAAGCATGAATCCAAAAAATAAGCTCAAACGATGTGCCAGCAGATGACACATTGACCTCTATTCTAGCAGAGGCTGGAGGGCTAAGCAGAGAGTAGGAGAGGAAATCGAAAAATCGATTTTTTTTTTTGCTCCAGAATCACGCAAAAGCCTCTGGATAAACTTCTGGGATGAGACCTCGCATTGCCTCCAATTTTCCAAAGCACAGCAGTCGGTCCTGAGGTTCCAAGGAGCGTTTTAGTCTTGGGTTTGGGATCACTGTGGAGCCTCGGTAGAGCGTTAAAACAGTATCAGATGTGTTTAACTGAAGGAAGTATATCCCTCTCGGTAAAGCCTGTAAATTAATAGTTGAAACAGCATCTCCTGATTTTACGGATTGCCCTGTCGCGTTGAAGATTTTGAACGTTTCATAGTTACCATTAAAATTAATGTTTAGGTTATCAGTTACGGGGTTTGGATATATGTTGAAGGTAAAATCTTCTTCTTCTAATCCAACCGTGCTTATTGCAACACAATCTGAAGTGTCTGAACAATTTCCGTCAGTTATTACAACCGCATAATTTCCGTTTGCAGTAGCTGTGTATGATTGGTTAGTTGCACCAGCAATAACAGAGAAATTATCGTCACAATTGACCCACTGATAGGCTAAACCTGCAGCATTGGCCTCTATGGTAAGACCAGTAGAACTTGTTGTAACATCAACATTACATACTGGTGCACTTAGTACGATGCTACCTAGGTTTGCTTCTTCCGTTGGGTTCGCATTAATTCCAACGACGGTGAAACCATATTGAATTATTAGTCCGGCGGGAACTTCTCCTGCGGTTACGGAAACACTAAAGTTTCCAGAAGCTGGAATTGGAAATATTTTTGAACCACCCAGCGCATCAGAATATCCTGCCGCGGGATCAAGTGCTTTGATGAAAAAAGAAGCTTCATATCCTGCATCAAGTGTATTTGAAACAACCGAACCAGAAAATGTAAAATCTTGATCGTTGAATCCTGCTCCAGGTTCAACTAACGTATTGGCTTCCATTATTTTATTTCCTCCGTCTGCACCATCTGTCCAGAATGCAATTTCATTAGGGTCACCGGAGTTTACAGCATTTTCGTATGTATTAAAATTAGGTTGAAGTATTACCTGATTCCCTGCTAAATCAGCCGTTGTTTTTAGATCAGGAACTCCCCAACCAGTACCGAAGACATAGTTTCCGCCAAGTTCGAAGACATTCATATACCCCACCCAGTTATCTGAGGCATTAACTTCCACGACGTTTTGAGATAATGTGCTAAAACTGGTTAGTAATGCACCGACTAAAAAATAAAAGTTTTTCATAGCTTTCTAAATTAATTATTTTTACTTGAACAACTAAGTTATGGTTTTGTTTACTAAAAGCAAAAAAAAACATCAATTTATTTTTAAACTAAACGAATAATCCTCGCGTTTTATCATTTTACTCAATTGTTCGGAGTCCAATTTGAAGAGAGATGCGGGCCTATGTTTTACATTTTTTTGTTTCTCATTTAATTTAATAAGCGGAATTTTTTTAAGTTTTTTGCGGAAATTTGCTTTATCCCAATCTTGTTGAAAGGCATATTCATAGATTTCCTGTAAATTATTAATGGTGAATTTTTCAGGAAGAAGATCAAAAGCGATAGGAAAGATGGTTAGTTTTTGTTTCAACATTTCAAAAGTTGATATAGCTATTTCGTTATGGTCGAAAGACAAACGGGGAATGGAATAAATCGGCATCCATTGAATTCTATCCGACCAACTTCTGGCATATTCTTCTAAATCATCCATTCTAACTAAGGCGAAATAGGCTGAAGTAATTACTCTTCCTTGTGGGTGCCGAGCTGGGTTTCCAAAAGTTTGTGCTTGATGTAACTCGATACCTTCAATAGATGTTAAGTCTTTTAGAATTCTGCTGGCAGCATTCGGCAGGTCTTCATCTGGATAAATAAGGTCTCCAGGTATCGCCCATTGGTCCTTAAAGGGTTGACTTTCTCTTTTTACTAGTAGAATGTTGATTTTTCCATCCTGAAATCCGAATATGAGGCAATCCAAAGAAAAGGAGTAGGAAAAAAAATTATCTAACTGATGGTCTCTTTTATTTTCCACTTTTATAATCAAATGATGAAACTAAACTGTTTATTTTGATTGTAAATTTACCGTTTTCTTTTTTTTCTTTCCCTTCAGCATCAATAAATACTAGATCTTCAGATGATAAACCAAAGTTAATAATCTTTTTTTCTTCTGGTTCAAGATTGATTTTAATAAATCGTTTTAATCGTTTATTCGCTGGTGCGTTTGATGCATAGTCGTCACTCAAGTATAATTGTACGACCTCCTTACATGCAATAGCACTCAAATTGGTAACTTCTACACTTACATTGAGAATGCTATCGCCGACTAATTCTGGCGTACTTAGCTGTAGATTATTGTATTGAATCATAGAATAAGATAAACCATAACCAAATTCCCATTGAGGATTGAAGGCGTTAAAACCTCCGTTGTTATCTCTGTCAACACTCCTTTCGTGATCATAGAATTCGATAATACCATCGTATCGAGGATAAGTGTAAGGTAGTTTTCCGCTGAAATTTTGTTCGCCGTAAATGAGTTGTACGAGTGCTTCAGCTCCGTAGTCACCAGGTAGGTAACATTGGATGATAGCACTGGCATCGTCGACAATATCACGAATTATTCTTGGTCTACCCTCTGTCAAAACAAGTACAACTTTTTTATTCTTATTGTAGGCCATTCTGGCAAGTTCAAGCTGTTCAGGATTGAGGTTGAGAGAGGTGATATCCCCAGGTTTTTCCGTGGATGGTATTTCCCCTAGGCAGAGAATTACTACTTCTGCTTGATCAAGCTTTTTCAAATAATCTTGAGTATCCACCAACCTTGATTTCTCAATAAAGTTGTCTGCATACAATTCTGCGCCCTGAGCGAACAGCATTTTTTTGTCTAGTCGACGTTCAAAAGCTTGTTTGATTGTTAAGCACCCCACAGTATTAAATGAGGTGTCTTGACCTTGCCAAGTATGTGTCCATGCTCCATTAAGGTAGATTAAATTATTTGCTGTAGGTCCAGCAATCAGGACTTTTTCAGTTCCTTTCAACGGAAGAATTGAATCATTTTTTAATAAGGTAATTGACTCTAGCGCTGCATTCCGGGAAGCCATCTTAAACTCTTCTGATCCGAATTTATCATACTTTTTAAGATCGGGTTGATTTTCGAACAGCTTGGTCAAGGTTTTTACGCGAAGTATTCTGCGGACAGCATCATCTAGACGTTCCATGCTAATTCTTCCTTCCTTGACTGCATCAATCATAATCTCACAATATTCTTTATATTGAGGAGCCAATGGAACCATTGACATGTCTACTCCTGCATTAAATGCTGAAATGTATGCTTCTTTCAAAGTGGAATCAGTTTTGTGCACAGTATGTAGCATAATGAAATCTTCCCAGTCGGAAACTGCAAATCCTTTAAAGCCCCATTCTTTCTTCAAAACATCTGTTAATAGACGTTTGTTTGAGTGACCAGGAACACCGTTAACTGTCCCACTGTTGACCATAACTGTTAGGGCCCCTTGATCAACAGCCTTTTTAAAAGCTGGAAGATAAAGTTCTTGCATGTATTTTTCTGGTATCCAAGCAGGTGTTCTATCTCTACCGCTATTCGTGCCACTGTAACCAACGAAGTGCTTCATACATGCGGCGACATGATAATCATCAATGTCAAGGGAATCGCCTTGATACCCTTTAATGATGGACGCTCCCATTTCAGAGGCTAGGTAAGGATCTTCTCCTAACGTTTCAAATGTTCTCGACCACAGTGGTTGCCGCGCAATATCTAATACAGGAGAAAAATTCCAAGGTATACCTGACGCTCTAGTCTCATAAGCTGCAATGGAAGCGAATTCTTCTGCTAAATCAGGGTTCCAAGTTGCAGCAAGACCAATTTCTTGAGGAAATAGGGTTGCTCCTTTTGTATAGTTTACACCATGTATAGCATCTATTCCATAAATAATGGGGGTGGTTATTTTTCCAGAGGAATATGCATTGTGTAAAGTTGTATTGACATAGTCCCATTCTTCTTTACTCAACGAACACCATCCGACATTTAGAACAGATCCAATGTGGTACTTTGTGAGTGCTTCGTTTAATTTTTCTTCATCAAATTTAATAGGGTTCGTTAGTAGCCCATTTTCATCTTTGCTTAATAAGGCATCTAGCGTTATCTGACAAGTCTGTCCTACTTTCTCTTCAATAGTCATCTTCTCGATGAGCAGGTTAATGTTAGTTTCAATTTCGTCAGAAGATTCCTTGTTTTCTGAACAAGAGGATACAAACAGTGCAATCGCACCAATGAACATTTGCCTAGCTAATTTCATAGGAAAGAGTGTATATAACTATTGAAATACTCGAACATAATCAACGTACATGGATTGTGGAAATACAGAGGATGCATCTGGGCTACCTGGCCAGTTGCCACCGACTGCTACATTGAAAATAAAGAAGAAGTTTTCATGAAATTCACTCATTGATGCTGGTGTTATGTTTGCAACATGGTATTGGACGTCATCTCGGAGCCATCTAATTTCATTTTCATCCCAGATAATCGAAAATACGTGAAAATTTTCTGCATACATACCTGAAGCTAATGAGTTTGAACCACCATAGTTGGCGTGGCTTCCATTCTGATCCCAGTGAATTGTTCCATGTACTGTTCTGTCGTTGTAACCAGTTCCACCGATTAATTCCATAATGTCGATTTCGCCGCAAGCGGGCCAGCTTACAGAAGTAATATCATCTCCTAACATCCACAGTGCCGGCCAAATACCTTGGCTGTATGGAACGGCTGCTCGGATATCAACGCGGCCATATTGAAATGATTTTAATCCTTGTGTTTTTATCCTACTGGACGTATAATTGAATCCACCAAAGTTTTGAGGTTTTGCAGTAATAGTTAATACTCCATTTCCAACAGTAGTATTCTCAGGACGGTAATATTGTAGTTCATTATTTCCCCATCCCCAATTACCATTTCCAATTTCATGCACCCAATCAGAAGACAGCGCTGTCCCATTGAACTCATCATTCCAAACCAACGTGTAGCCAGGTTGGTTGAGTGGAGTGGAGTATCCACCATTTATGTCAGGCATTCCACCTTGGAAGCCTGGTGCCATATTGATCGTTACTGTTTCAGTTTTCTCAGTATAATATGCTGAAGATGCGTGTGCTTTGGTACGAATAGTATAGGTTCCCGACACCTGAAACGTATAAGAACCAATACCTTCATTACTCTCGATATATGTTGAATCAGTTCCTTCAAAGAACATGAAGGAGTAATAGTTGGCGTCATTCGCCGTGGCGGTTATTGTTACCAGTCCTTCATTCAATACTACCTCCGTTTGAAGATTACTTGGCAATTGAATGGATGCCTGAGGATCTTCTTTTTTACAACCAATAAGTACTGATCCGATTATAATTATATTGGAAATCATCAACTTCATATCAATTAATTTATTTATTGTTGTACTATATCGTCAATGTAGAACGTACCTGCATTAGAAATATCCCAACCTGGGAATAGTACGATACGGTCATAAACATTGGATAATGCACCCGCTGTGGCGAAATCCACTACGATTTCTTCCCATGCGTTGGCGGTTGTAACGTTAACGTCTAACTCAACAAAATCATTTGTATTTGAAGAATTTTCTATTTTTAAACGAAACACACCTGCTGCTGGCGCCCATACTTTCAGAGCGATTGACCCAAGTGTTGAGAAATCAAGTGGTGTAGTTAAATCTACTAGGAATCCTGCCCATGTCTCATTTCCATGCACTGTTTCGATTACTCTTGAACTCGTATTGATTCCAGAAGGATCCGGATTGTCGATTACCGTTGCTGTTGAATTTCCAAACACCACAAATGTTGGTTCCACTGTTTCGCAATCTATTGGAAGTTCATATGTAGCGACAGGTCCACCGCCTCCAGAGCTTACAAAACCTTCAGGAATGAGTCGTAAATACCAATGTAACCCTCCATCGAAATGCTTATATTGCAACCAAAGAGAAGTATCTGAATAGTTAATTATCTTGTATGTATTTACTCCAGTGTACATTCCGATGAAGGCATCCTGAGAAATGGTGATAGTTGTATCAATTCCCTCACTTACAACCCAAGTTTTATTTATTTGGTCGGTGTATGGAGCTGTATAGTCGTTTAGGTTTTGAT
>JALQTG010000208.1 GCA_023264075.1 Crocinitomicaceae bacterium | reverse complement strand
TCATCACAGGAAGATTCAATACCTAAAATGATTATGTCTTTTTTGCTCAACTTTAAATATCTTTGTTAGAATTGATGACAAAAATAGCCAAAATAATAGGGAATACCTTTCTTTCCGTACTCGAGTATGTACTGATTTTTATTATTGCTTTTGCGTTTTTTATTCGAACAGAAGTCGTTCAAACATTTTTAGCTCAAGAAGTTACGCATTACTTAACAGAGCTTTTAGGAGCTGAAGTAAACATTAATCGGGTAGCCATTACATTTATAGATAAAGCCTTTTTGGATGGAATCCTCGTTATGGATCAACATAATGATACCCTCCTTTATGCTAAGGAGTTATACGTAAATTTTGGGGAGTATGATGCAGCAACTATGCGCATCAATGTTGATGAGGTGCGTTTATCATCGACAACGGTAAAACTCAAAAAATACCTTGGCGAGGAGCACCTTAACTTTCAATTTATTATAGACGCATTCAAGTCAGCGCCAGATACTTCAAAAGCAGCAACTGATTTTGAAATGAACATGGAGCAAATTGAGTTGGTTGATTGTCGTTTTGTTTTCGATAATCAGCAGATTCAGCCCATTAGTAATGGAATAGATTATGCGCATTTAGACATTACTAATCTTCAGTTGCTGGCACACGATGCGCAAATTCTACCCGGAATATACAGTACAGCGATTCAGCACATTTCCGCCCATGAAAAGAGTGGCGTAGAGGTAAATAAATTGAGTTCCCTGGCGCAGTTTAACGATAATGGACTTTCTGCACAGGAACTTGTGATTGAATTGCCCCGTTCACGGCTGGAGGCATCGACATTCGATATGAAAGTCAACAAATTGGCAGATTTCAGCGCGTTTATTGATAGCGTAAAATGGAATGTACACCTAGAGAATTCGCATGTCTCACTGCAGGACATCGCCTATTTTGTGCCTGCTATTGAGGGAATGGATGCTGGATTCGATATCGCGGGTTACATCAGCGAGTCGATTGCAGGACTTCGTTTGAAGGAGTTGAACGTGGCGATAGGTGACAGCACCTTCATTGCAGGAGATTTTACACTGCCTGATTTTCGGAATCCGAATGAAGAAATTTGGTTGGAGCATATTAGCGAATTGCACATTTCCATGAACGACATCCAGGGACTTCGTCTGCCAAACAATGGGGCATCCCCCTACTTAGTATTGCCAGAACAGGTTTCCAATCTAGGCTATTTGGCCGGAAAAAACTTGACGTTAAAAGGGAATTTGAACCGTGTTACAATGTCGCTTAATCGCCTTACAACAGGGCTTGGTTCACTCACCTTTGATGAGAACTTGGTATTGTTCAAAGATGATGAAGAGGATGGGTTTTATTTTACAAGTGCTGATTCGCAAAAAAATTATATTCATTTTGAACAGTTCGATTTAGGTGGAATGCTAGGCACCAAAGAGCTGGGTGTCGTGGATGGCGCCTTTGGGTTTGATGCAAAATTTATCGCGTCTCAAACATTGAAAATTCAAGGAGTACACGGCTTGTTTTCCCGTTTTGATGCAGTAGGGTATAGCTATAAAAATATTGTTATTCAAGAAGCCGACTACGACTTAACCTTAGGTAAATCGATTCCTAAATCCACGTTAAACGGGTTTATACGGGTTCGGGATGAAAATTTAGACCTTACCTATTCCGGGAAGATGGAAATTCAACAAGAAGTTAAAGTGGATTTTTCGTTAGACCTTGAATGTGCCCATCTGAATGAGCTTCATTCATCATTAGCGGATAGAGGAGAGCTGAATGGAAAAATGAAACTCAAGGGAGCTTTACGCAGCCTTAATGAGCTAGCTGGAATATTGACAGTGTCCGACCTAACGTATGCTGAAAATCAAGCGGCATTTGACATCAAAACGCTCGCAGCGACCATTGAGCGAAATACAGCGACAGACAAACTTCAGATTCGCTCGGATGTTGTGGACATCGATTTCAATGGATTGGTCGACCTTTCTAAATTGGGAGAAAACTTGTTGTATCAAGGGACGCAAATTTTTCCAGCCTTCTTTCCCGAAGTAGACCCTGTCATCGATACCACATCGCGTTTCGATTACACGTTACTCTTTAAACAGTTGAATCCTGTGTTAAATGTATTTACTCCCGACATCGAGGTATCCGAAGGAACGCGTCTTCACGGTCGGTATAACGGGGGGAATAATACATTTGATTTGACCGTAGAGAGTGACTACGTGAATTACCAAGATTATTCTTTTCGTCAAATTTATCTATTCCAAGAGCTGTTTGACGGGCAGTTACTCGCACTCTACGATATTCGAACAGTGAACAAATCGGATTCACTCGCATTTCAAAACCTACACTTCACCAATATTGCGTCGAACAACTTTCTGGATGCGAACATGCAATTTGAAGATGCCGTGATGTCAAAGTCAAATATTGAATGGTATACCCATTTGTTGGACAATGACGTAATTGATATCGACATCTTGCCGTCTTATTTGTCGTTTAACAAGAATAGGTGGGAGCTCGAAAATAAAGCACACATTAATTATAGCGGGGAGTGTTTTTTTATTGAAGACTTTGAGTTGCGTCGGAATCAGCAACTCATAAGCGCCAATGGTCAACTCTCCAATTATGAAGACGACAAGCTCAATGTGGTCGTGTCTAATCTAGACCTCGAAGATGTAGGGGCTGCATTTTTATCGGAGCTAAACATGAAAGGAATCGCCAATTTAGATGGGTTTATATCGAATCCATTTGAAGACCTTGTGTTCGACGGTACAGCTACAATTGATGGCTTTTATTTGAATGAGCGAGAGGTGGGGAATGTCTTGTTCAGTACGTCATTAAATGCGGCTTCCGAAAGAATGGAATTCGATGGGGAATTAATTTACAAAAGCTTACCAACATTTAATTTCTCTGGAGATTATTGGTACAAACGCACTGAAGACAACATTGATTTTGACTTGCTGTTCAGAAGAACTGACATCGCTGTGCTGAACGAATTTTTAGATCCAGACCTCGTTTCTGACATTGCCGGTGAATTGGTTGGAGAATTCAAATTATTGGGATCTATCCAAGCTCCTGAATTCAACGGGGAAGTTAAAATTAACCGTGGAAATGTAAAAGTGGGACTTCTGGGTACGAGCTATAAATACAATGGAGTGCTGACATCCGATGATTTTGGTATCCTCGTGGATCATATGCCCATTACCGATGAGGAAGGTAACACAGGCTCTTTAACGGGTATGATTTCCCATGACCAATTTACCAATTTTGACTACGATATCAGCATTAATATGGAAGAACATCCTACTTTGAGAAATCCCGTGAGACCTTCTGAGCCATTGCTGCTCGACAAGTTCTTAGTTCTCAAAACGAAGTATGAAGAAGGAAGTGTATACTATGGTAATGCATACGTAACAGGAAATGCTAGTATTTCTGGATTCAACGATAAAATAGATATTACCGTGAATGCCAAGACCAAGCGTGGTACATGGATTGATTTCCCGATGTATGGACCTACAACTGTGAATGAAGATGGTTTTATTTCGTTTAAAACACCCAACAAAACAGAAGACGAATTAGAACAAAAGATAGACTTTTCTGGGGTAAAGATGAACTTAAATTTTGATGTGACCCCAGATGCACGCGTAAAGTTGATTTTCGACCCGAATATTGGAGATGAAATCACGGCGACGGGTGGAGGAAAAATCAGCATAGGTCTGGATAAATACGGTGATATCACCATGGATGGAACGTATACCCTTTCAGATGGTATGTATAATTTTGCTTTGGGGCCCTATAAACAGAATTTTGTTATTACCCCTGGAGGTACGATTCAATGGATGGGAACACCATACGATGCGCAATTAGATGTGCGAACCTATTACAGGACGGTAGCTAATTTAACAGCAGTAATGCCTGATGTCATCGAAAATAGAGCCTCAGATAACGAAGAAATCTACTCGTACCTCATTTTAAATGGTGATATGAATAGTCCAGAGATTTCCTTTGATATGGAAGCACCTAAAGCTTCTGAAGCGAGTAAAGCAGTAATGAATAGAATTCGCAGTGACCAAGATGAATTGAATCGACAGTTTTTTTCAATTATGATTATGAAACGTTTCCTTCCTTTGGCTGGTCAAGAATCGCGCGGAGGCGCTGGAGGAAATGCGTTGGTTGACCTCGTTTCTACGCAAATAAACTCAATTTTGTCAAAGGTATCGAATGAATACCAAATGAAGGTTGATATCGACAGTGACGACGTGACTGGGGAAGGTTCTGTAGAATTTGGGGTGTCGAAAGGATTCTTCGATGATAAATTGTTAGTTTCTACGAGTCTTGGAGTAGGGAATCAAGGAACAGCCAATGAGGGTACAATCATTGGTGATGTAAATGTAGAATACTTGCTGAATGAAGACGGAACGTTTCGGGTAAACGTATTTAATCGTTCGAATACGACGAATACCTTGGAGCAAAACAATCAAGGACCGTTAACCCAAGGAGTCGGTATCAATTATAAAGAAGATTTCCACAATATTGAAGATTTTAAATTAATTCAGTTTATTTTTGATGTCTTCAGAAAAGGAGAAAGCAGAAAGGTGCTGGGTAAGGGAAGGAGTAAGAAACTCACTCCAATTCCCCAAGTGAAAGTAGATCAACACGCGATAAAAGAAGAGGAAGAATGAAAAAGATATTAGTAGCGAACAGAGGAGAAATTGCACGACGCGTAATCCGAACAGTGAAGAAAATGGGTATTCGTTCTGTAGCAGTATATTCTGAGGCAGACAAGGATGCACCATTCGTTTTCGAAGCAGATGAAGCAGTGTGTATCGGACCGGCTCCTTCAGCGCAAAGTTATTTAGTGCAAGATAAGATTATTGAAGTAGCGAAAGATTTAGGCGTAGATGGAATTCATCCGGGATATGGTTTTTTATCAGAGAATGCCGATTTTGCGAAGCGATTGACGCAAGAAGGAATAACGTTAATTGGTCCTTCTCCTGAGGCAATGGAGGTAATGGGGGATAAATTGAGCGCGAAACAAGCCGTAAAGGAATACAATGTACCATTAGTACCGGGTGTAGATAAAGCAGTTGTAGATCCCCAAGAAGCATTGGAAATTGCCAAGCAAATCGGATTCCCTGTTTTGATTAAGGCATCTGCAGGAGGCGGTGGTAAAGGTATGCGATTAGTGGAGAGTGAAGACCAAATGGTGGAGCAAATGCAATTGGCACAATCAGAAGCGCGCTCCTCTTTTGGAAATGATGCTGTTTTTGTGGAGAAATTTGTAACGAAGCCAAGACACATTGAAATTCAAGTTTTTGCTGACAATCACGGCAATATCGTTCATCTGTTCGAAAGAGAATGTTCCATCCAACGACGTCATCAAAAGGTGATAGAAGAAGCTCCAAGTGCGCTTCTCACGCCTGAACTTCGGGAAGATATGGGACAAGCAGCATGCAATGTTGCACGTGCCTGTAATTACTCCGGAGCAGGTACAGTTGAGTTTTTAGTGGACGCGGATAAAAAATTCTATTTTCTCGAAATGAATACCCGTCTTCAAGTTGAACATCCTGTAACTGAAGAAATCACTGGTTTGGACTTGGTAGAATGGCAGATACGTGTTGCTCGAAATGAGGTGCTACCCAAGAAACAGGAAGAGCTTTCCATAAAAGGACATGCAATGGAAGTAAGAGTTTATGCTGAAGACGCCTTGAATAATTTTGCGCCAGACATTGGAACACTCCGTCGCTATCGTAAGCCAAAAGGAGACCACGTTCGCGTGGATGATGCTTTTGAAGAAGGGATGGAAATTCCAATTTATTATGATCCAATGATTGCGAAGTTGGTAACCACCGGCGAAACGCGTGAAGAGTCCATTGATCGAATGATTCAAGCAATCGACGACTATGAAATCGCTGGTTTGAGAACGACGCTGGATTTTGGAAAATATGTGATGAAACATACCGCATTTCGAAGTGGCGATTTTGATACCAATTTCGTAAAACACTATTTCTCTGATCCGCAAGTGATGTTGGATGCTCAAGATATGGAAGAAAAGGCATTAACTGCTTCTTTAGATGCTATTTATAGCCGTTTAACGGA
>JALQTG010000199.1 GCA_023264075.1 Crocinitomicaceae bacterium | reverse complement strand
CTTCTTTTCTTTCTATGACGTAACTGAAAAAATTGGAATTGTGATGGGAACATTCTTCTACGGATTAATGGAAACCCTCACTGGTGATTTAAGAGTTTCTGTTCTGTCCATCGCTACTTTCTTCGCTATAGGATTAATACTTCTGTTGATGGTTCCAAAAGAGGAGCGCATAACAATTAAGTCGAAGTGTACAGATAAGGGTTGAGTTGAGGAGTTAAGGTTAGAAGTCGAATACTAACTCTGTAATCGTTTCAGGAGCAAAATACATATTGGCTATTTCATATATCTCCTCGACCGTTATTTCATCAATTGCCTTGTGCACCTCTTCTAGCGTATCAATTTGGTCGAATACCAATAAACTTTTACCATAACCAAGCATTAAGCTTGAATTGCTATCCATCCCCAAGGCAATGTGGCCTTTTAATTGAACTTTCGCCTTCTTGAGTTGCTGTTCAGTTAATTTCTTCGTGCGAAAAAGCTCGAGTTCTTTATAAATCAACTTGATGGTCTTATTAATGTATTTCTTATCCGTGCCGGCGTAAACATTCCAATAGCCTACTTCTTGATAGGAGGTGTAATTGGCTTCTACACTATATGAGTAACCATATTTTTCACGAATTGAAAGAACTAATCGAGAATTCAACGCAGGCCCTCCAAGCATATTTACAATCAAAGTAAATACTCTTCTGTGGGAATCGTTATATCCTGGCGCCAGTCCTCCGAGAACAATATGCGCTTGGTAATTTGCCTCTTTAGTCCTGATTTTTTTTGCCTTGTATGTTTTCGCCGGAGAAGGAATGGCTTTTTCGACATGGTGATTATTCAAGCTAAAGTACTTCGCAATTTTAGCAACCACCTTATCCTCAGGAATATCACCTACGAATGAAACGACCATGTTTTTTGGGTAGAAAAAGCGCTGCACATAATCCAACAAGTGCTGGCGTGTAAAGGCCATTACCGACTCTTTTGTTCCAAGAATATTATTCCCCAAACTATGATCCGGAAAAAGCAGTGCTTCAAAATCATCAAAAATCTTATCACTCGGACTATCCAAATAAGAATTAAGCTCATCTAAAATGATCTCCTTTTCTTTCTCAATTTCTTTTTCAGGAAAAGTTGAATTGAACGTAATGTCATAGAGCAATTCTGCTGCACGGTCTAGGTGTTCGGGAGAAAATGAGCCGTATATACAAATCTCTTCCTTCGTAGTGTATGCATTTAATTCGCCGCCGACCGAATCGAGTCGTGAAAGGACGTGAAAGGACTTTCGCTTCGTTGTACCTTTAAAAATGCAATGTTCTAAAAAATGCGCCAACCCTTCTTCTCCCGGTTCTTCGAATCGAGACCCTCCTAATATTGTTACTCCTAAATGCGATACCATGGCATCATCGTGCAGATACACGACACGCAGGCCATTCGGTAACGTGTGAATAGTCGGTTCTTTATTCGTCATTACGGATTTTTTCGGGTAACTGTCCATGTATTCGCTTGTGCGCGTTCAAAACAAATTCGATCGTGAAGCCTGCTGGGGCGTCCTTGCCAAAACTCAAAATAGGTGGGACGGATCAAATAGCCTCCCCAAAATGGAGGCCGTGGTATCGTCTGACCTTCAAAGCGACGTTCAATTTCTAGGTAAGCTAAATCCAATTCTTCGCGTGAGGAAATGACTTCACTTTGCTTAGAGGCCCAGGCACCGATTTGACTTCCGCGCGGTCGTGAGGCAAAATAATCGTCTGACAATTCCCCGGGCGCCATCTCAGCCTTACCTTGAATGCGCACTTGGCGCTCTAGACAATCCCAGTAAAAAAGTAAGGAAACCTCCGGATAAGCTGCTATTTCTTTCCCTTTTTGGCTATCATAGTTGGTATAAAATACGAATCCTTCTTCAAGCACCTCTTTTATATACACAATTCGAGAAGATGGGCGTCCGTCACTCCCTATTGTACTCACTACCATCTTATGGGGCTCTGCACAATTTTTTTCATACGCCTCTTTATACCATTTCTGAAATAGCAACATTGGGTCAGACGATTTTACTCGATCATCCAAACTCCCCTTGTAAAAATCAGAATGGTCGTCTCTTAATTGTGTAAAAAACTCATCCATTATTCTTCTTCCGTTTCGTCTTCAAAACTAGAAAAACTTTCGGCGTCTTCTAGTTCATCTTCTTCGTCACGCGCTGCAGGAATTCCAGAAGCCATCTCCTCTTCAGTTGCTGGTCTTCTATCCAATTCCACATCCGAACTTGGCACATAGGGTAATACCTCAACAATCGGAGAAAGCATTATGCTTGGTATATCGATTGTCACCAACATTTCACTCAAGCTTTCATTCATTCTTTCGTACGCCTGATGTACATTCGCTGCAGTTACTAAATAATTATTGGAAACCTTTTTCGACTTACCCGAATCTGCATCCATGCTTTCATACGTCACCTTGCACTTGTACCAATCATCACAATCGTCGTAATAGAAAATATCTGCATAATCAGTCTTGGAGATTCCAGTTATGATAAACTCGCCCCTCACTTGAGAACCCACCTCTTCATACATACGCGCTTCTGCATCAGTAAACGACACTGAATCTACAAGATAAGGTTCGGTAACGCTCTTCAAACGTCCATCTTCTAATTCTTTTATATATTTGATTTTAACGGTATACCAGCTATTCATACTCAAAAATATTTAACGTTTTATACGGAGATTCTTGCCTCCAAAATAGTTCGCGAATTTACAAGAAATCTATGAGTATTCCTATTCAGTTATGAATATTACTATGCAAGAAGATGTTCTATATTCGATCGTTATTTGCTTCTCCTATCAATCCAAAAAATATTGCAGTACGAGTCACAGATCAAATGGAAACAAAAAAGCCTGTCTTCATTAGACAGGCTTCATCAAAGATCTATATCTTTTATTTTTTCGCTTCGTTCCCAATAGCAATTAATTTATCAGCCGGTTGAGCTCCGAGCACTTTCTTTACCACATTTCCGTCTCCATCGATAAAAAACAATGTAGGATAGGCGCGCACTTGATACTTTGCAGCTAATGCTGGCCCCTCCCCTTTTTCCATATCTATTTTTAAATTGATAAATTTATCATTGAACAATTTCCCTACTTCCGCGTCTGTAAAAACATTGGCAGCCATGTATTTACAAGGTCCACACCATTCAGCATAAGCATCCATAAAGATTAACTTATTACTTGCTTTTGCTTCCTTCAACGCTTGCTCAAACGATATCTTTTTGAATTGAATTCCTTCATCTGCAGCTGGTTTCTTACCTAAAAAAACAAAAGACATTAATCCCAACGCCAATGCGAATATTCCTAATTTTGCTAACTTCATACTTTCTATATTTAATTCAAAAATAAAACAAACTAATTAAATTGCCTATTGATTAACATTAATTAGATTTGTTCATATTGGCAAAAGTCATTCCAAAAATGTTAGACCTTATTTCCATTTCGAATTCATGGAAGGATGAGACACGCGAATTAGCGCTTCCCTTTATAGAGGAATGGTACGCCAAAGATAAAAAACAGATTCTACAAGCTACATCGGGATCAACCGGAACACCTAAACTTATTGCCCTACAGAAGGATCAAATGAGTGCTTCGGCTCGTATGACAGGTGAATTTTTCAACCTCTCAGCCTGCAAAAATGCATTACTCTGTATTTCTCCTGAGTATATTGGGGGAAAAATGATGATCGTGCGCGCTATAGAATTTCAGCTCAAATTGTATACAGCCCCGATATCAGCGAACCCTATTGAAGCACTCGACTTACCAATTGATTTTGCTGCAATGGTTCCGCTACAAGTACAAACCATTTTGGAGCAAAACCCTGAGAAACTCAATCTGATACGCAACCTAATTATCGGAGGTGCCCCTGTGAGTGCACAGCTCGAAAAACAACTTCAAGCATATTCGTGTCAGGCCTATTCTACTTTCGGTATGACGGAAACTATCTCCCACATTGCTTTGAAGCGGCTGAACAATACCAATGCTCCTTTTGAGGGAATTGGGAAAAGTTCGTTTTCAACGCTTGACGGCCGGTTGATTGTTGACGCGCCTGAATTGGGTCTTTCTCATTTGGTGACCAACGACGTTGTAGAAATCATTCACCCACAAGCTTTCCAATGGAAAGGGCGAAGTGATCATGCAATCAATACTGGAGGAGTAAAAGTGTTTCCTGAGCAGATTGAACAAAAGTTGAATAATCACTTCCAACCTACACATTATTTCATTTCTTCAGCTCCTCATGAACGTCTTGGACAATGCGTAGTGGCTGTAATTTTAAAAGACAAGATCACTGAGCAAGAATTCATGAGTGCATGTCGCGAACTCCTTGAAAAATTTGAACAACCAAAAAATGTTTACGTTGCTGAACATTTTATATATTTAGCTAACAACAAATTGGATAGAACTGCAACGCTGGGGGAATTGAGAACTTAGAGTTTAGAATTTAGCCCTTCAAAAAGCTCAGGGTAAAAGTTTAGAACTTAGAGTCTACGGAGCCGAGTGCGGAGTGTTTAGTGCTCCTTCGATTATTCAGGCGCAGCCTGACTTTCGACTTTTTGACTGCTGATATAAATGAATAAACGCTATTTCGACATATTGGGTATTGCGCCAACGGAGGATGAAAAAATCATCAAAAAAGCCTATCGAAAGCAGGCCTTAAAGTATCATCCTGACAAAAACCCGCATAAAGATGCTGCCCATCAATTCCTGTTGATTTCAGAAGCGTATGATGCCCTCATGAGTAAAAGTTGGCAAAAATCCACAGCTCGAGGAAAACAATATGACTTCAACGACTTTACTCAACAAGCAAAGCACACAAAAGAGGAACTCTTAAAAGAACGCATGCGGAAAGCGCGCGTACGGTATGAATACTTAAAGCAGAAAGAAGCCGAAGAAACAGAGCAATATTACCAAGCGATCTCCAATGGACGTGCCTGGTGGCAATTCAAACTAATCATGATTGGATGTACTTTATTCGCTGTGATCTTCATTCTTGACAAACTCGTACTCCCTAGTCACTGGGAGCAAGATACTGCGACACATGGTAATCGCATCATGGCATATGGTGGTATGGCAGAGAACCGAGTTGTGCCCGTTATGACAAAAAACGATGAGAAATTCTGGGTACGAAGCTCAAATTATGGAATCATTGATCGGAATGTGGAATTGGTCCTTCAGAAAAGCTTTATCTTTCATGACATTAAGGCAATATGGGTGTTTGAAGGGAAAGAATGGCATAGAATTACCACCGACTTTTCAGTAATGGGCACCTTCCCTATCGTACCTATCATATTGCTGATACCGCTCATTA
>JALQTG010000191.1 GCA_023264075.1 Crocinitomicaceae bacterium | reverse complement strand
ATGAACTTTGATTTGTCATTGAACACTGAGAACATTGCTGAAAACTCTATCAACTTGACAGTTTACCCTAACCCAGCGAAAGATGTGGCGAACGTGAACTTTGAGTTAGAGAACAACAGTACTGTAACATTAACAATCGCTGACTTGTCAGGGAAAGTGGTATTCACTACTACTGAAGAAAATGTTGCTGCTGGTAAGCACTCAATTGCTGTTCCAACTGCTGAATTAGCAAATGGAGTTTACACTTACTCTTTTGCTGCAGGAAACGCAGTAGTTACTGAGAAATTGGTAATTAACAAATAAGAATTAATTTCTATATCGAAAAGGCTCGACTATGTCGGGCCTTTTCTGTTTTATGCACAGCCTAAATTGAATAGAATTTATATTTTTGCACCAACTAAAATTCACATTATGAAAGCATATGTATTCCCTGGTCAAGGGGCTCAGTTCATCGGTATGGGAAAGGATTTATTTGATCACTCATCAGAAGCAAAAGACCTCTTTTTAAGCGCCAATGACATACTTGGATTTAATATTACCGACATCATGTTCCTTGGAACAGATGAGCAACTCAAAGAAACCAAGGTGACACAACCTGCTATCTTTTTACATTCTGCGATTTTAGCAAAAACATTAGGAAGTTCATTCCAGCCTCAAATGGTAGCTGGTCACTCTTTAGGAGAGTTTTCCGCATTGGTTGCTAATCGCGTGTTAAGCTTTGAGGACGGATTGAGATTGGTCTCTCAACGCGCACAAGCGATGCAACAGGCATGTGAACTCCAGCCTTCCACTATGGCTGCCATTCTTGGACTTGAAGATAATGTCGTGGAAGAAATATGTGCTTCTATTAACGATGAAATTGTTGTTGCGGCAAATTATAATTGCCCAGGGCAACTTGTGATATCTGGATCTGTTCCTGGTATAGAAAAAGCATGTCAACTATTGACAGAAGCTGGAGCGAAAAGAGCAATGGTACTCCAAGTAGGTGGAGCGTTTCATTCTCCTTTAATGGAACCTGCTCGTGAAGAATTGGCTGCAGCGATCGAGGCGACTACGTTTAGCAATGGTATTTGTCCAATTTATCAAAACGTAACTGCAAATGCCGTAAGTGATGCACACGAGATTCAAAAAAATTTAGTGGCTCAACTAACAGCCCCAGTACGCTGGACACAAACCATGGAACAAATGATTAAAGATGGCTGTTCAGAGGTTATTGAAGTTGGACCAGGAAAAGTATTACAAGGTCTTTTTAAGAAAATCGACCGTCAATTTCCAACATCAAGTGCTCAACTTATTACGGAATAACGAGATAAAATAAGATATGAACTGAAGGGGCAAATTGGACGATTTGCCCTTTTTTATTGCGAAAAAAACAATTACTACAACTGCCTATTCATTAAATGAAGCTCCTTCAGCTTGTGAAAATAGTTCAATGTTAAATTGCGTTCGAGTAAATTCAAATGATCGATCCGATGACAATCAGAACCCACTAGGTCAACCCATCCGTTATCAATCATTAACTCAGCTTGCTTTCTCACTTGAGGACCGTAATGCCCGGTTAGTGAATTTAAATTAAGTTGCAATTTTACTCCTTTCATACGCAAATCTGTGATTACTTCTTCCGCATTCGAAAAGTAATAAGGATACCTCTCAAAATGTGCTAAAACAGGAACGTAACCATTGGTTTTCATAGCAAATACCAATTCAGCTAATTGATTCGGAGGAGATGAAAAAGATAATTCAAAGAGGACATTGTTCTCTCCGAAAGAAAGCACTTCTTTTTTTAAGACTTTCTCTAATAGAAACTCATCTAAAAAATATTCAGCAGCTACCTCCACCTCAATATCTAATTGATGTTCGTTGACCATTGCCAACACTTCTTTCCACCCTGCCAAGATAATCTCTGGTGTATTACGATACAAGTCAGATATAATATGTGGCGTCGTTATTACCTTTTTATAACCTAGCTCCTTAAATTTAAGGAGCATACCAAGGGTTTGGTCCTTCGTTTGCGCACCGTCATCAATTCCCGGAATCAAATGGCTATGCACATCCACCCCAAGGTCAGATAGGTCGTACGCGACTTTTGATTTATTAATTCTGAATAACGTGTCAAGAATTCCCATTTTATGATTTTCTCAATGCGTATTGCTGTTCGTAGTATTTAGTATAGTCTCCCGAAGTGATATGATTTACCCAATCTGTATTGGCCAAGTACCAATCTACTGTTTTCTCCAATCCTTCTTCAAAACGGATAGAAGGGGACCAACCTAATTCTTTAGTGAGTTTAGTCGCATCAATGGCATAACGGCGATCGTGACCTGCCCTATCTGTAACAAACCGAATCAGCTGCTCATTCGTTCCAGCTGGTCGACTTAATTTATCGTCTAGTA
>JALQTG010000186.1 GCA_023264075.1 Crocinitomicaceae bacterium | reverse complement strand
AAAGTACTGCTGGATGGGGTGGAACGCGCGATAAAGAAGCTAAACGTATGTCCATGCTTCGTCGTAAAGTAGCAGAGCGCTTAGTTTCTGTAAAAAATGAAACGGCTATGTTAACTACTTTCAACGAGGTAGACATGAAGCCCATCATGGACTTAAGAAATAAATACAAAAAACAATTTGCTGAACACCATGATGTAAACCTTGGGTTTATGTCCTTCTTCACGAAAGCGTGTACGGAAGCATTGAACTTATTCCCTGCAGTCAATGCACAGATTGATGGAGATGATATGATTATGCATAATTACGCAGATATAGGTATTGCTGTTTCTTCTCCAAAAGGATTAATGGTTCCGGTTGTGCGCAACGCGGAGCAAATGTCTCTTGCGGAAATTGAAGCGGAAATTAAGCGCCTAGCAATCAAAGCACGTGATGGAAAAATCACTCCAGATGAAATGACTGGAGGAACATTCACCATCACAAATGGAGGTGTTTTTGGATCAATGATGTCAACTCCTATCATCAACCCACCACAATCTGCTATCCTTGGTATGCACAACATCGTTGAGCGACCAGTTGCGATTGACGGAAAGGTAGAGATTCGTCCAATGATGTACCTGGCTCTATCATACGACCACCGTATTATCGATGGTAAAGAATCGGTAAGCTTCTTGGTGGCAGTAAAAGATATGCTTGAAAACCCAGAACGAATGATTTTCGGCGGTAAAGATCCGTATGAGGTATTATTGGGACTATAATAATTTTGATCAACACAAAAAAAGGGAGCAAATCAATTGCTCCCTTTTTTTTGTGTTTTACCTGTTCTTAATACAAGAAATTATGATATGGATATCGCTCCTGAAAAATGGCTTTCACCTCTTCATAAAGCACAGACTTAAATTCTTCAATATTCTCCTTGTTCTCAGCTGAAATAAATACAACTTTCGTATTGTTCATCCGCGACATCCATTGTTTTTGAAGTTCTTCTAAGCTGTAATTCGCTAAGGTTTTTTCTTGAATATCGTCTTGTTCTAATGGAGTGTATGTATAGGCATCAATTTTATTGAATACCAAAATTGTAGGTTTATCGGTTTTGTCTATTTCTGCTAATGTCTCATTGACTACCCGATAATGATCTTCAAAGTTCGGATGCGAGATGTCTAAAACATGTACCAACACATCTGACTCTCTCACCTCATCTAAGGTGGACTTAAACGACTCCACCAATTGATGCGGAAGCTTTCGAATAAACCCAACAGTGTCGGATAATAAAAATGGTAAATTCTCTATTACCACTTTGCGCACTGTTGTATCAAGGGTAGCAAATAATTTATTCTCAGCAAATACTTCTGATTTACTGATCATGTTCATGATGGTGCTCTTCCCTACATTGGTATAGCCAACAAGCGCCACCCGAACTAGCTGACCGCGATTTCCACGTTGAATCGCCTTTTGTTTGTCGATATCTTCCAGTTTCTTTTTGAGCAAACTGATTTTTTGCTTGATGATACGACGGTCGGTCTCAATTTGCGTTTCTCCAGGTCCGCGCATACCGATTCCACCCTTTTGACGTTCTAAGTGGGTCCACATTCGCGTTAAACGCGGTAACAAATATTCGCATTGTGCTAATTCAACTTGGGTTTTGGCGTGTGATGTACGCGCTCTAGAAGCAAAAATATCGAGAATCAAATTACTTCTATCCAAAATCTTCATTTCTAGAATACGCTCAATATTGCGCAGCTGTGAAGGTGTTAAATCATCGTCAAAAATGACCATATCGATCTCATTCTCCACCACAAATTGGCGCACCTCCTCTATCTTACCTGTTCCTAAAAAGGTTTTTGGATGCGGCGTTGGTAGCTTTTGCAAAAACTTTTTAATAGTTACTGCTCCAGCAGTTTCAGCCAAAAACTCCAACTCATCAATGTATTCTAACGCTTGTTGCTCAGTAATTTCTTGTGTAATCACACCAACCAACACAGCGCGCTCTCCAGTCACCCCTTCAGCTATCTTCCCTACTTCCATTAATTGCGCAATGATTTTACATATTCTACTAGTGCAGGGAACTCTTCCTCACTAATCAGTGATTGATAGGCTGCCATTCCTTTGTCTGAGCCATAAAGAATCATCTTCCGTATAGCGTCATCTTCTATATTACTTTTCGTTAAATCAGGTGCTTGCCCCACCATTCGATCCCCTTTTGGGCCGTGGCAACTTGTGCAATAATATTGAAATACATTTTCACCGTTAACCTCCCCCGTTTCAGGATTATCCATAGACGGTTGCTCACATGAGCCAAGTGCTATTAGTCCAGAAACAACGACGAAGAAGACTCCTGCTTTCTTCATTTCATACTCCGATTAGAAATACCCTAAACCGAGTTCTGGATAAATAAATGGCCAAGGAATAGCAATGAAAATCAAGATCAATCCTAATCCATAATACCGCACAATCAATTTGTGTTTGTAGCTATCCATAGCGTGATTCTCCGCTTTCTTTCTTCCGAGAGTAATAAACACAATCGCCAACAACATGATTAAGATGTGTTCTACAGCAAAGAAACGATGCGGAGCTGTTCCTCCTCCGACCCAATCCGAAAAACCTACTTTATCGCCAAAAAAGTACAACACCAATCCGATCAAAAGTTGAATATGCAAGGTCACCATAGCAAAAAGGTTGATCATTTTATCCTTTTTAGCATATTTACCTGATTTCATATTGGAAAATGCATTCACCAAAGCAATAACTAATAAGAGTAACGCGATGTATCTCAATCCTGAATGCGCATGTACTAATCCTGTCATAATTCAATTTTTCCCAAAATTAGCTTTTTTTTCTTCATCTAGTTTGAAAATTGAATATTAAGCCCAATCATCCCCCAAATTTTTCAGCTGGTGGTGAAAGACTTTTGACTTTCCGACTTAACAACTATCAACTAAATTCATTACTTTCGACCTCATAAATACGTTCGATACATGCACACAGCTCGGTTTCTAATAGTCATTTTTACGCTCTTCACGCTTATTTCCTTCGGGCAACTACCTGTTCCAACAAATGGAGTTAAGGATTCCAAAGCTGAAATTATCGCCTTAAAAAATGCGCGAATCATTGTTTCTTCTGAAAAAACCATTGAAAATGGAACGCTCATTATAGAAAACGGTCGGATAACAAACGTAGGTGCACTTTTGACTATACCAAGAGGCGCTGTGGTTATTGATATGTCGAATAAAACCATTGTTCCAGCGTTCATTGAAACCTACGCAAATATCGGGTTGCCAGACCCACAAAAAACTCCATACAACCCAAGTCCTCAGTTGGAATCGAATAAAAATGGCCCATTTTATTGGAATGAATCTATTCAACCAGAAGTAAATGCTGCTGAATTATTTAAAGTAGATACCAAATCTGCGAAAAAAATGCAGGAAATGGGATTTGGAATTGCCATAACGCATGTTCAAAATGGTATTATGCGAGGTACAGGAGCAGCAGTCGCGTTAGGAAATATTCCTGATCATCGTGCTGTAGTGAGTAATGAAGTCGGTGCCTTTTTCTCCTTTAAAACAGGAAATTCTCGTCAAACGTATCCGAGTTCTCAAATGGGATCGATTGCGTTATTTCGCCAAGCTATGTACGATGCGGAATGGTACAAAAACCATGCGAAGGGCGCAGTGAATCTATCTTTAGAGGCGATTAATAAACAAAAAAATGGACACCTTGTATTTGAGGTGGATGACCAGCTCGAGGCACTTCGCGTTAGCAAGTTGGCCGAAGAATTCAACCTACAGTTCACAGTGATTGGAGCTGGAAATGAATACGAGCGTATCAATAAATTTAAAGACAAAAAAATAACGTTCGTTATTCCTATTGATTTCCCAGAAGCATATGACGTAAAAGATCCTTTTGTTTCACGTCAAATTCCATTAAGTGATTTAAAACATTGGGAATTAGCTCCGTCTAATCCATATTTCTTAGCAAAGAATGAGATGGAGTTTGCAATTACTTCGAAAGGCCATCAAAAAGCCAGTGATTTTTGGAAACACCTTCATTTAGCTATAGCAAGAGGACTAGCTCCAGAAAAAGCCCTCAAAGCGTTAACCGAAACCCCTGCTCAATTATTCGGGCTCGAAGATTTCGGTACACTCGAAGAAGGAAAACGCGCGAGCTTCTCCGTATTCGACAAACATCCTTTCCTACATACGGATGCTACAATCCTTGAATCTTGGACATTGGGTGAACAACTCATTTTGAACAAACTAGTAGAAATGGATATTCGCGGACGTTACAACCTAAATATTGACGGGGAGATCTACTCCATCAAAATTGAAGGATCGAAAAGCAAACCGTCGGGCACCATTCAATTTATTGGTAAGAAACTAGATTCTGTGACCAATTCAATGAAAAACGATACCATCAAAGTAAAAGCAACAATCTCCATTGACGAACACGATGTTAGCATTCACTTTAACTTGAATACCGAAAAACTAAATGGAGCATTCACGCTTCATGGAAAGTTCACAGAAAAACTGGGAATTTTTGAAGGTCAAGGTCAACTGCCGAATGGAAAATGGGCACGCTGGTCAGGCATCAAAAATGAAAAACCAGATACATCCAAGGATAAAGACCAACGCATTGCACTAGATACATTATCGCAACGTATGATTTGGTACCCGAATATGGCATTCGGAGATACAATACTTCCTGCAAAGAAAACCTATGTATTGCGCAACGCTACAGTATGGACCAATGAAAAAGAAGGCATCTTGCGCGATGCAAACGTGATCATTAAGGATGGAAAAATCGATTATGTAGGCAGCGCCAATTTTAGCATACCAGCTGGTGCAGTTGAAATAAACGCCAAAGGAATGCACATCACCTCCGGAATCATTGACGAACATTCTCATATCGCCATCAGTAAAGGCGTGAATGAAGGTGGCCAATCCAATTCCGCGGAAGTGAGTATTGGTCATGTGGTTCGAGATAACGACATTAATATTTACAGACAATTAAGTGGTGGAGTAACAGCTGCTCAATTATTGCATGGATCAGCAAACGCGATTGGTGGGCAATCTGCTCTGATTAAATTAAAATGGGGATATGCTCCAGAAGATATGTTAATCCCAGACGCTCCCAAATTCGTGAAATTTGCCCTAGGTGAAAATGTGAAACAGGCCAACTGGGGAGATTACAATACTGTTCGTTTTCCACAAACACGAATGGGAGTTGAGCAAGTATTCTATGATGCATTTATTCGTGCCAGAGAGTACGAGAAACGCTGGAAAGAATACGAGTCGTTATCTCCCAAACAACGTGAAAAACAAAATATTTGCCCACCAGCGCGCGACCTCGAATTAGAAGCTATGTTAGAAATTGCCAACAATGAGCGTTTTATTTCCTGTCACAGTTATGTGCAAAGTGAAATCAATATGTTGATGCATGTGGCCGATTCCATGGGATTTACAGTGAATACATTTACGCACATCTTAGAAGGCTATAAACTGGCAGACAAAATGGCGAAACATGGAGCTGGAGGAAGTACGTTCTCCGACTGGTGGGCCTACAAATACGAAGTGAATGATGCCATTCCACACAATGCATCTCTCATGCATGAACAAGGCGTCGTAGTTGCGATTAATTCAGACGATGCAGAAATGGCACGTCGCTTGAATCAAGAGGCTGCAAAAGCAGTGATGTATGGTGGTGTATCAGAGGAGGAGGCATGGAAAATGGTTACGCTGAATCCTGCAAGACTATTACACCTCGACGACCGTATGGGAAGTATAAAAGTGGGGAAAGATGCCGACATCGTGATTTGGACAGACAATCCATTGACCTTGAACGCGAGAGCAGTACGCGTATTTATTGATGGTGAATCCATTTACGATTATCAAACTGATGAAATGCGTCGCTACCTCAATCGAGAGGAGCGCGCACGCATCATCAATAAAATGTTGGACGATAACCAAAAAGGTAATCCAACGAAAACATTTGTAAAACAAAAGGAAAAGCACTGGCATTGCGATACCGTTGGAGAAACAGCAGAATAATATGAACAAGATACTATTTACCGCGCTATTTGTCGCTATTTCACTTGTTGGATTGACTCAGAATAAAATTCTTCTCGTTGGTCCGAAAGTACATATCGGAACAGGAGAAGTGATCGAACAAGGATTAGTAGGGATTGAGAATGGGATCATTACATTAGTGAAGAATTCCTTGACTTTTCCTTTCAAAAAAGAAGAATGGGATACCATTATTGAAGCAAAAGGTCAGCACCTCTACCCAGGATTTATTGCTCCGAATTCAACACTTGGTTTAACAGAGGTTGACGCCGTTCGCGCTACGCTAGACTACGATGAAGTTGGTCAGTTCAATCCGCACGTACGCGCATTGATTGCATTTAATGTAGAATCACGGGTAATTGCAACCGTGCGTACAAATGGTGTACTCTTCGCTCAAGCAACCCCTAGAGGAAATGATATTACAGGAGCTTCTTCATTGATGCACTTAGACGGATACAACTGGGAGGATGCAGTTGTTAAAGTGGATGATGGAATTCACCTAAACTGGCCAAGAACATTAGCTGGCGGAGGGTGGTGGTCGTCTTCTCAAATTAAAGCAAACGACAAATATGCGGATCAACTGAAAGAAATCACCGACTTTATCCAAGCCGCAAAGGCGTACGCCGAAGCGGGTAAATCGCGGAAATTCGACCAGCGTTTTGAGGCTATGTACGATATTTTCAAAGGCACTAAACGGCTTTACATCCATGCTAATGAGTTGAAACAACTGCTCGACATTATCGAATTTTGTCAATCCATGAAAATCCCTTACCCTGTTATTATAGGTGGGTATGACAGCTACATGGTAACAGATCAGTTGCGTGATGCGAAAATTCCAGTAATGTTACCACGTTTACATGGACTTCCAGAAAACGAGGACGACCCAATTGATCTAGTATATCGTCTCCCTAAACTCTTAAAAGACGGTGGAGTTCGATTCTGCTTGCAAAATGAAGGAGATATGGAAGCTATGAATGCACGAAACATCCCGTTTTTAGCTGGAACAGCACGTGCTTATGGCCTCACGGAAGAAGAAGCTATACAATCCGTTACGCTTCACGCAGCTGAAATCATGGGTGTTGCGGATAAAATAGGAAGCATTGAGTCAGGGAAATTAGCCACGCTTTTCATTAGCAAAGGAGATGCTTTAGAGCCAAAAACCAATCATGTAACAACTGCACTTGTTGGAGGTGATTTTGTCAAGCTCACGAATCATCAGATTGAGTTATACAAAAAATATAAAGCTAAGTACTCTGAAGAAGAATGAAAACAATTTGAACTTCAGGACAAAATAGTCTAAATTTCGTTGGCACATAAAATTGTGCATACTCACCGAAAGTTTGCGAGAAGTAGCAACAAAAAATGCTATTCGAATTAGAGTAATGTTAAAAAAGAGTGGGGTTAAATTATAAGAACTGATCAAATAATTCAATAATCTTTTCCTTCCGTAGTGGTTTTTGAACGACACACTTGAACTCCTCTACTTCTTGGAGAACAGACTCAGGAACTGAGGAAACATCCCCTGTAACAAATACGATAGGGGTTGAATGCACAGCGAGTCCCTTCTTTGCGAGTTCTACTCCGCTCATTGAAATACCAAGCTGAACATCCATTAAAACTAAGTCAATCATTTTCGAAGCTAGTTGATTCATATAATCGCCAGAATTAGAAACAATAACTGTGCGATATTCCCCAAGAGATTGAATTTGTTTTGAATGTAGAAAACCAATTATTTCCTCATCCTCAACTAATAATATATTTTTTACTGCCACTTTATTTATTTTTTAAGTTTATTGCATGCGTATTCCGGCAACGATTATGTCATCTGTTTGCTCGTTTTCGCCTTTCCAATCATAAATCATATTGGACAAATTTGTTTTTTGAGCATCACACGAAAGAGATCCATTTGAAGCCAAAAATTCTTTAAATCTACTCTTCATTAATTTCTTTTGTTTCGGGCCTCCGAATTGATCAATTACTCCATCTGAATACATATAAATCATATCCTCGGAACTCAAATGTAGACATGTTGAATTTATATTTAATTTTTCTAAAGCGTTTCCCAAAAACAATTTATCACCTTTAATCTCATGTATATGTTGAAATTGATCTTCTTTTTTTAGAATATAAACCGATGAATTTACTGCACTAACTTCAACCGTTTTTTCACGTTTATTAAAAATACAAATGGAACAATCTAAACTATCCTTAACGGAGTTTTGAGCGTAATTTGAGCCAAAGTTCTTAAAAAGGCCATCGTTTAGTTTTTGTAATACGAATTCTGTATTTATATTTTCATCATCGGTAGTTATTTGATTCAAAAGCGTAATCGAAATCATGGTTAAAAATCCTCCCGGGATACCATGACCTGTGCAATCACCAACCAACAACACAAATCTGTCTTCACCTAATGTCTTACACCAGAAAAAATCTCCCCCAACCTTATCTTTAGGCTTATAAAAAAGAAAATAATCTGCTTGCTCATTTAAAGAATCAATAGAATCTAATAAAAGATTATATTGTATTAATCGGGCATAGTCAACACTTTCTTTGAGTTCTCTTGTACTCTCTATGGCTCGAACTTCTGAAATTTTCGCATTTTTGATTTCAGCTTCTAAATTCTGTTCAAATCCCTTTTCATTAAGGTTGATTTTAATGTAAAGTAGAATTATCCACACAAACAGATAAGCTCCATTGATAACATCAAACATTCCAGAAAGCTCCTTAGGGTAGGGGCTTTCCAAATTAAAAACTCCCTGCCATTTTATTAGAAATATTACTGACGTCACTCCTAAAAAGAGAAATGACGATAACGTTGGATGTTGTTTATTTTTAGAAAAGAATAGCGCAGGGAATACACCAATAAATAGTACTCCTAAAAAACTAAAGCTATTTAGAAAGAGCAATGCAACAACAACTATTGATAAACTAATTGAAACAAAAATGAGATTAGAAAATAATTCGTTCTTCTTTATTTGTTTTATAAATTGTAAGAAGAATATCCCCAACGAAATTAAAGGGAGAATTGAAATAATTATCTGTTCATAGAGGTCTGAATTCAGAAAATAACAGAAAACCCAAATCATTGTAGTAGCTATTGCTGCAATAGTTATGTAAACTGAATAATTTGGATGTAATCTGTTTTGCAAAACAATAAAGTTATCCTACAAATATAGTACATGTTCGATGATTCTAGCTAAAATAACCAAACAATTACTTTGTTTTATATTGCTTATTACATGAATTAACAACAAATTTGGAACAATGTCATTCGCATTATGAATTCATGGATTCTGTACAATTACATTTCTTTTTGATCTCACTATCCCGCAGCATCACTAAAATGATTCCACCCCTGCGCTTTCAACGGAAAAGCCGCACCTTGTTTATCTACTAGATATTTCCCTGAAGAAGCGTCCGTCATGTGTCCAATGACAGTCATATGTGGGTTGCCCTTGATTTTATCAAAATCCTCTTGAGAAACGGTGAACAATAATTCGTAGTCCTCTCCACCATTTAAGGCGCATGTTGCTGGACTAATATTGAAGTCGATAGCAGTGGTAGAAACTTTTGTGTCGATAGGAATTTTTTCATCGTAGAGATTACACCCTACATTACTTTGCTTACACAAATGAAAAATTTCAGAAGCGAGTCCATCCGAAATATCAATCATGGAAGTCGGTTTTACGTCTAGATCTTTCAAAAAACCAATGATATCCTTCCGTGCTTCTGGTTTCAACTGGCGTTCCAACAAGTAATCATATCCATCCAAATCCGGTTGAATATCGGGATTTGCTTTGTATACTTCTTTCTCGCGTTCTAATATTTGGAGTCCCATATACGCAGCACCCAAATCTCCAGTAACCACTAATAAATCGTTTTCTTTTGCGCCGTTGCGGTAAACTACATCTTCGTTCTTCGCGCGGCCAATAGCTGTAACGCTAATCATTAATCCAGAAAGAGAGGAGGTAGTATCGCCACCGACCAAATCCACTTTATAAAAATCGCATGCTCTTTTGATTCCTTCGTACAATTCTTCTAACGCTTCTTTTGGAAATCGATTGGAAACAGCAATAGAAACAGTAATTTGTTCAGGCGCTCCGTTCATGGCACAGATATCCGAGATATTCACCACAACTGCTTTATATCCTAAGTGCTTCAGCGGTGTGTACATCAAATTAAAATGAACACCTTCCACCAACATATCCGTAGAAACTAATAACGATTCTTCGTCATTCGCACGAATAACTGCTGCATCATCTCCAATTCCATAAATCGAAGAAGCATTGATATTTTTGAACTCTTTCGTAAGCGTATCAATTAGTCCAAATTCTCCCAATTCACTCAACTCTGTGCGTCTATCTTCACTCATAACTTTTCTTATTTCGGAAACGTTTTAAACGCAAATCCTTTTTTTCTTATCACTTCAACAACTCTCGGCAGCAAGGTCTCCAATCGATTCGCAGTGTGTTCATTTTCATGAAAAACTAAAATATCTCCTTTTCTTAATTGCTTTTCTAACTTATTCACAATCACAGCACCCGGCACTTCCAAGTCAAAATCGTAACTCAACCACGACCACATGGCCAACTTCGATGTCTCCCCAATTCTTTTTGCCATAGAACAATCTATCTTCCCGTATGGCGGGCGAAAATAATTGATGGTTTGAAAATGTTGACCCTTTCTATAATTTTCAAAGTACTCCTCATCTGTTACCTCGCCAAAGCGCAAATGTTTATGCCCATGATTTCCAATATCATGACCAGCAGCGCAGATTGCTTCTACTAAATGGGGATACTTCTCTACATGCTCACCCAGCAAAAAGAACGTCGCTACAATGTTCTCGGATTTCAAATAATCCAGCAACCATGGTGTAAGCTCAGGGTGAGGACCATCATCAAACGTGAGATAAGCACCCCCTTGCTTTTCGAATGACCAAATTTGCTCCGGAAAGACCCATTTCACAAACCTGGGAACACTGAACAATCTAGTTGTCACCTTCAGCTGCCTCCATTAATCCATTTTCCATCAACAACGCTTCGAACAAGGCTAAAAACTCCTGTGCTTCGCGCTCCATCTTACGAGTTACTGTGCGGTTGCTTTTAATCTCAGCCGTGGTTTCATTACTTATCGCCTGTGCAATTTGAGGAACGATTCGATTCGATAAACGCTGTTCCATTGCCACTACTCTATCCGCCAACGGACCTTCTGTACTTGAGGAAAGCACATCGCGGTAAACACTCATAAAGTTCATACAGAATGCGATAAAATCCTCTTGGTTCTTATACACCAACAAAGGTCTGCTGTATTCTTGCCAGTTCATGATGGTTTCCAACTGATCCAAGTACTCGTCCGCCAATTTATTCCCTGCCTCTACTTTATCCACTTGGTACAAAATTGATACAAAATCAGCCAATCGACCATCCGTATAAACTTGTTGTCCATTTGACAGTCGCTTGCCAACCGGGCGCGGTTCACCCATATCTAAAACACGTTCCATAGGAAGTTCTTCCATTCCATAACGAATGATTTCTTCAACCTTATCTGCTATCTCTTTACTCGGATTCGTTCGGTAATCTTGCGCATACATTGCGGCTAATTCAATAAAGTTAGAACGGTACTGAGCCGTATGGCGACGTACGTAGTAATCCACCAATACGCCTTCTTTCTTCAAATTACCATAATCGTACTTATTCATAATATTATCATATGAATGGCGCTTCGAATTTTCTGCAGCATACTGTAACTTTAATGGAGTCAAGACAGATGTTTGTCCATATGACACCAACCTTCCATCACCGTAGAGCGATTTTGCAACACTTGACCCACCAGGGCTCGAAAAGTAAATCCCACGCTTCCATTCGAAGTTGGCAAGGATATCTAGCATCATTACTTCTTCGCGACTTAAACCGTTTACATCACTGCTAAACATTCGACCTTTGGCGAAGCTGAAACGAATTTCATTCTCACACAGGTTACGCTCCTCTTCGTTAATAACACCAGATGCTAACGCATTTTCAGGATTAACTTGAAGAATAAATCCTTTCGAAGGGAAGAAACGTAAATCTCTACCACTTGGCGATTTCAGCATGTTATTATCGTCACGCACGAACTCCATGGCCACATCTATTGGTAAGTAATCCCAATCCTTTGTCCAACGCATAGCCGCATCTTGAATCTGCTTAGCGACCTCTTGGTTGACCTCTAGTTTACTGCCATTGATCCATTGAAAAATCAATTGAACCAGTTTCTCCGTATTTTCATAATCCCCATAACCTGGGCTTTCTTTTGGAGAAGCCAAGTATTCCTTAACACGTTCCACATCGGGATTTATAGTTGGATCCTTTATAGCCATTACACCAAAAGCACCTAACATACCTTGATGGAATTGCATCAAGGCCCGATTGAACTGAGATAAGTTACTGGAAATCTTGAGTTCCATTAATTGACGTGCTTTTTCGGGTCCAACAGAGTTTTTGTACATTTCATAATCAACAAAGAGCACATAATCCGTATTTCCAGCTCCCATCAATATTTGATCTTCTCTAAATTTAATGGGCAACGGGTCTGAATCATATGCCTTCATGGTCATTTGCTCTGTATACCAATCTGTCTGCATAAGCGAAAGGTTGGCTACACGAACATCTGTACGAATTCCTTCTACCTCTTGCAAGTACCACAATGGGAAAGTGTCGTTATCACCATTCGTATACAAAATGGAATTTGGAGCACAACTCTCTAAGTAATTAATCGCTAAAGCACGCGCCGTAGAACGATTACTTCGGTCGTGGTCATCCCACCCTTGAACACCTAAAATAACAGGCGCTACTAGCCCAAGCAATCCAGCGACAGAAGCAACAGCTGTTCCGTTTAATTTGACTTGACGAAGTCCAGTCATCAACGCCATTGCACCAACACCGATTGCACCAATGACAAGTACAGACTTAGTGGCGGTGTAGGTTGAATCCCCCGACCAATCGAAAATAAGACACAGTACAAAAAGACC
>JALQTG010000182.1 GCA_023264075.1 Crocinitomicaceae bacterium | reverse complement strand
TGGCGAGTATTCAAAATCTTCTGCTTTCCCTTTGGAGAAATCTTTCCACAAGTCGCCCAAGAAATTCGTAACGTTTACTTTTTCTTGTTTTTTCGCCGCTTCGAAATACGCATCGAGACGTGTATTTAAGTCCGAAGAAACTGCATCAGCATGCGCTTGATCGATAGTTCCTTGTTGAATTAATTTAGCTTCATATATCTCCCGTGGATTCGGGTGAGTTGCAATCGCTTTGTACAATTTAGGTTGTGTGAATTTTGGCTCATCTCCTTCATTGTGTCCATATTTTCTATAGCACAGTAGGTCGATGAAAATATCACGATTAAACTGTTGCCTATATTCTAAAGCAATTAAAAACGTTTGAGCAACAGCTTCAACATCATCTCCGTTGACATGGAAGACAGGGGACAACGTTGTTTTTCCGACATCTGTACAATACGTACTAGAACGAGCATCCAAATAGTTCGTTGTAAAACCAACTTGGTTGTTCACTACAATATGTATTGTTCCACCAGTTCTGTATCCATCTAGCTGTGCCATTTGGATCACTTCATATACAACACCTTGCGCAGCAATGGCAGCATCACCATGCACGAGAATGGGTACTATTTTATTTTCGTCTTTTAGGTAATCGTCAATTTTGGCACGTACAATTCCTTCCACTACTGGATCAACAGCCTCCAAATGTGAGGGGTTGGGAGCAAGTGTTAATTGTACTTTTTTACCATCTACCTCAATGTGTCTGGTTTGACCTAAATGGTACTTCACATCCCCGTCAAATGAATCATCGTCATCAAATTCTTTTCCTTCGAATTCACCGAATAATTCTTCAACATCTTTGTCGAAGATATTTACAAGTGTGTTCAAACGACCGCGATGGGCCATACCCATTACGAATTCTTCAACACCCAATGATGCACCTTTGCGTACGAGACGATCAAGACCTGCAATAAGGGCTTCTCCACCTTCCACAGAGAACCTTTTTTGACCAACGAATTTACGTTGCAGGAACTGTTCGAATAAGGTAGCTTCACTTAATTTTTGGTAGATTTCTTTTTTGTCGTCGTTCGAAAATTTTGGACGATTATCGAGTTCAATTTTGTTCATGAACCATGCCTTACGCTCTGGGTCACGAATGTAGTGGAATTCTATTCCGATACTTTCGCAATATGCTTCCTCTAGGTGGTCAACAATCGCGCGAAGTGTCGCTCGGCCAACCCCAATCTCATTTCCAGCTTCAAACTCAGTATTCCAATCTTCTTCTGAAAGACCAAAGTTTTCAATTGCTAGCGTTGGCGAATATTTTCTGCGTTCACGAACGGGGTTTGTTTTCGTAAACAGATGTCCGCGAGAACGATAACCCTCGATGAGGTTAATTACTTTAAATTCTTTTTGGAAGTTTTCAGGTACACCACCTCCCTCGTAGTTTGTTTGAGCAAATTCAAAGCCTTCAAAGAACTTTTTCCATCCAATGTCAACACTTTCAGGGTCTTTCTTGTAAGAGATGTATAACTCATCAATCGCATTTACATCTGCGTTACCTATATACGATACTTTATCCATATCAATTGTACAATTTCGGAAGAACAAAACTACAATTTTCTATGAGTTTCGATGTAAAAAAAGGATTTAATTTTTGATGACTTTTCAGATTCTTAGTCGATTAAAATTACTATATTTTTCACTTGAAGAATACTTTTGTTTAATCTTTTCACAAATTCTCATTGAATAAATGTTTGGTTAACTTTGTAAATAAGATGGAGAACAAGAACCCACTGTCGGAAAAACTAAAATCTCTTCCTGAAAAACCAGGGGTCTATCAATATTTTGACAAAGGTGGCACCATTATTTATGTTGGAAAAGCAAAGAATCTTAAGAAACGGGTTACCTCCTATTTTTCAAAGCATCATGACATCGCGAAAACCCGTATTTTGGTGCGCAAAATTGAGGATATTCATTACATCGTTGTGGATTCGGAGACAGATGCCTTGTTGCTCGAAAATAGCCTCATCAAAAAATATAAGCCCCGGTATAATATTCAGCTAAAGGACGATAAAACATACCCCTGGATTTGTATTAAGAACGAACCTTTTCCGCGTGTTTTTACCACACGAAGAGTTGTTCGCGATGGGTCTAAATATTTCGGTCCATACCCTTCTGTTAAGGTTGTGAACACTTTATTGGAGCTAATGAAGGATTTATTTCCATTGAGGACGTGCTCGTTGGACCTACAGCCCTCCAAAATAAGAGAAGGAAGGTTTAAAGTATGTTTGGAATACCACATTGGAAATTGCAAAGGACCTTGTGTAGGCTCGGAACCAAAAGCAAACTATGATGAATACATTACACAGATAGAACATATTGTGAAGGGGAACATTACTTCAGTGCTTCGTCTTCTGAAGGAACGCATGCAGTTGGCAGCTCAAAATTACGAATTTGAAGAGGCTGAATTAATTAAGAACAAGATTAAAACACTGGAGAAGTATCGAGCGAAGTCAACAGTAGTCTCTCCAACTATTCACGAAGTAGAGGTGATTACATTGGAGGACGACGAAAATCGAGCTTTTGTCAATTACCTAATGATTAGTAACGGAGCAATTATTCACGCCCATACTGTGGAGGTCAAGAAGAAGTTGTCGGAATCTCGATCTGAAATAATTGCATTTGTTCTTACAGAGATGCGTCTTCAATTTGATAGTCAATCCAAAGAGGTACTCGTTGAAAGCTTGGATCAGCTGGAAATAGATGGGGTTCACTTTTTTGTTCCTCAACGGGGAGACAAGAAACATTTATTGGATTTATCCAAAAGAAACGCAAAATTTTATAAACTCGAAAAACACAAGCAAGAGCGTTTAAAAAATCCGGAGGTACATACCGAACGGATATTACAGAAAATCCAAAAAGATTTTCGATTACATGAATTACCGGTTCATATGGAGTGTTTCGACAATTCTAATTTTCAAGGAACGAATGCAGTTTCTGCCTGTGTTGTTTTCAAAAATGGTAAGCCGAGTAAAAAGGATTATCGCCATTTCAATATTAAAACCGTGGAGGGTCCTGATGATTTCGCCTCAATGAGGGAAGCAATTTACAGAAGGTATAAACGTATGCTTGAAGGGGGGGGGGGCTTGCCCCAATTATTAGTTGTTGACGGTGGGAAAGGTCAGCTCAGCGCAGGGGTTGATGCACTGAGATCATTAGGTTTGTATGGTAAAATACCTATAATTGGAATTGCGAAGCGACTTGAAGAAATATTTTTTCCAGGAGACAGTTTACCAATTTATTTAGATAAAAAGAGTGAAAGCTTAAAGGTTATTCAATACATGCGTAATGAGGCCCATCGCTTTGGGATAAGGCACCATCGAAATAAGCGCAGCAAATCAGCGCTTGTTTCTGAGTTATCTCAAGTAAAAGGAATTGGCCCGAAAACAGAGGAGGAATTGATGCTCCATTTTAAGACATTTAAATCCATAAAGAATGCTGCTTTTGAAGATATTGAGTCAGTAGTTGGTCGCGCAAAGGCAGAGTTACTCTTCGCATATTTTGATCAAATTAAATAATCTACTGTATGTGTAAAGAACTTTTTAGCTCATTCGATACCGTCTAAATCAGCAGAAAGTAACCGATAATGGTTTAATATTTTGATTGTTAAAGGAATCATCTCACAAACTTTTATAGATCTAAGGAATTTAGGTTGTAATTGTAGCTACAGTACCAACGAAGTTCAATAAACAAGACATAGTATTTTTAATATGCAATTTCGCATACTCTTTTTGTACTCATTATTTTGTGTATATTTGACTCATAAATTTTAACATATGAGGAAATATGGGGTTTTTTGTGTTGATGATGACAATATCATTAATAATGTAACAAAATTCCAGATTAATTCTGTTGCAAATAAAGGTGTGCATATTGTGGAGAGTTTTGATGACCCTTTGGAGGCTATGCATGAACTAAAGAATTATGATCGAGATAATATTGATATAAGTGTTTGTCTTGTCGATTTTCAAATGCCGAAAATGCAAGGTGATCAATTTATTCGCAGCTTAAAACAACATTTTCCAGCGTGTAGGTGCATTATGCTCTCAGGAAATTCCTCGGCGGCACTGGTCTCTGATTTAGTTGAGGACAATCTCTTGGAATATTACATTAGTAAACCTTGGGAAAAATTGGATTTATTAGAAAAAATAAATAATTGTCTCCCCATTAACGCAAAATTAAGTTTATGAAAGTTTATTTGCTAGTTTCTATTTCAATTATTAGTGTTTCAACGTTAATCGCTCAGCGCCAGATTCAAGTAAATGGTTTTGGACACTTGGGGTATGAAAATAATTTTTACCCAAATGATTCAATAGGTCAAGATGATTTTGGAAGTTTTACGTTAGGTGAGCATGACTTGTTTGTTTCTGGGAAATTATCAGATAAGGTTTCTTTTTTGGGTGAATTTGTGTTTAAAGGGAGTGCCTCGTCACCCTCCGGTTTTCTCGCAAGTATCGAGCGTGCTCGTATACGGTACAATTATCACAAGAAACATTATTTACTTGTCGGAAAAATGCATACAGCTTTAAATTATTGGAATGATGTTTATCACCATGGAAGAATTTTCTTTCCAACAATTGATCGTCCTTTAAATTTTAGTTTTTTCGTACCTATTCATTCATTAGGAATTCGTTTGCAAGGACAAGATATTGGAAAATATAAATTTGGTTATGATGTTCAAGTTGCCAACGGAATGGAAAGTACAGATATTTCGAGTAGTGGGTTTAATTTCTCCTATAATGCGTCTGTTCATATTAAACCGAAATTCGGAACACGACTAATGGCTGGATTTAATAATGATTTTCTTCCCACGAATACACATGGTCCTCATGCCCATGCAGGATCCTTTCACAATCATATGTACAAGGGATCAGTTTCGTTGAATCAATTTCATGTTTCGGTTGCCCGCTTTCAAACCAAGTTTGAATTATTAAATGAATTTGCAATCATTGGATCAAGAACAGATTCATTGGGTCTATCCGTCAATTATACCAACTATATTTACGCTGGTTATAGGATCAAAGAGAAATATATCCCATATGTAATGCTTGATGCCTTGATTACTTCGGATAAAGAGCTCCATACTCGACGAATGAATGCATTGAAATATTCGTTAGGATTTCGCTGGGAATTTAGCGATAAATTGAATTTAAAAGTTCAGTTCGAAAAATATGGTGGGTTATTCGAAGGATTCGATAATATTCCAATGTTGCAAGAAAAATACGAACTTAAAATGCAATTATCTTATGCTATCTAGAAGGATTGTTTTGTTTATTGCAATTTTGTTTGTTTCCATATCAGGAATTTCACAAACAAGTTCAGAAAAATTTACGGTAATCGGGAATTCAATAACAACGAATCCCATGAGCTTAAGTGAATTAAAGGATATTTTTTTAGGGGAAAAACAGGTTGATTCAAATAATAACACCATTGTTGTAGTACTACCCACAACTGATTTTCAAGGCGCAGAAGAGGTCGCTCGCCTTATTGCAGGATCTTCGTTAAACTCATTCCGTCGGTATTGGTTGAGTATTGTATTTCAAGGAAGAGCAAACCCACCAGTTTATTTTAATTCAAACCAAAGGATGATTGATTTTGTTCAAGAAAACCCTGGTTCAATTGCTATTTTGTATGATTACACCGGGTCAGAGAAGATTACTACGATTCAAATAAATAGTTTTGAAAAGGAATAGAATTTGGAACTCTGCGGCGTTTAAGGTTTGGATTCTTTTTGGATTCATCGGGCTTGTAATTTCTATTCCGCTGGGTTACTATTTCAATTCTAAACAACGCAGTTTACTTCAAGATCATACAAGAGAGGAGTTTGAGAATAGCGCCGGGGTTGCTTCCGCAGTTATTCAACAAGCCATCAATAATGAAGATTTTGCACTCGTTGAGTATTTGGTTTCTACTATATCCAAGAAAAGTGGATTTGAATATATTGCTATTGTCGAGGATTTGATTGCTACGAATGAGGGAAAAGATTCTTCTGCGGTATTTGCTTGTTATCCGGACTTCTACTTTCCTATTGCATTGGAAAGATCAGATTCCTTAATCTACAGTGAATCCCAATTTAATTCAGAATTAATTTCTGGTCGTATAATTATAACCACCTCTGCTTCAAATGATGAAATTATCTTATCTAATCTTAATGCACCTTTCAGATATTTAATCATTGTTTCTATCATAGCAACTATTATTTTGTTTGCATTATCATTAAGGTTTTTGACTAAACCCATTTATCGTGCTGTTAGTATCGCTCAAGAATTAGAGAATCAGAATTATTCCGTAGATATCACCTTAGTTTCCGGTAAAACTGAGTTAGATGAACTTAACAATGCACTTTTTTCGCTCAAGAATAAATTACAAAAATTGCAGAAGGAAAATAATGAATATAAAAATCATCTTGAAGAAAAAATTGAACAAATTTCAGGTGAGATTAAAAATAAAAATAGTGAACTGATTCGTTTGAATGAAGATCTCGAGAAGAAAGTGCTCGAAAAGACAAAATCCAACATAGAGATGTCAAATTCATTAATTGGTCAGGAAAAGCTTGTGCTGCTTGGGGAGATTTCATCAGGTATAGCGCATGATTTAAACACTCCACTCGGATCAATTAAAG
>JALQTG010000016.1 GCA_023264075.1 Crocinitomicaceae bacterium | reverse complement strand
TTCCGCCACCAATCACCGCTACATCGTATACCATTTGTTTTGATTTTTTCAGGATGTAAAATTAGTAAATGAAAGTTGGTTTATCTCGAAAATTTGAAAGAATTCAATGTTTAAATAAAATTAGTGACATTTTATCTGTGGTCGCTGTCATCTTTCCTATTTCAGACCTATTTAATTGATCGAAAGAAGTCAATTTGTTCGAAACTGCTAACTTTGCTCTATGAATGCGCTGAAAACAAAAATTCTGAAGCAATTATTGGCCTTACAAGCTGATCGAATCAACGAATTATTGCTGTATCAGAGTGATTTGTCGGATGCCTTGCAGTCGGAATCGAAAAGCACGGCAGGGGATAAGCACGATACTAGCAGAGCAATGATTCACTTGGAGCAGGAAAAGTTACAGCATCAATTCCAGGAGATGCAACTACAATTGCAAAGGCTGAGAGAAATCAGTGAGCTAAATCCTTTGGAACAGGCTAACTTTGGAGCGCTTGTAGAGACCACTTCTGATTTCTTTTTGTTGGGCGTAAGCTTGGGAAAGCAGGTTGTTGATGGGAGAGTGATTTATAGCATTGGAATGGAAGCACCAATAGCTCAAGCCATGTTGAGTAAAGTGATTGGAGATCAATTACATTTTAACGGTAAAGTGACTGAAATAATAGCTATTTCCTAAGACAAGGATTCCCCTCTTTTCATTTTGTGATAAGCCCTAGATAAATAAGCGAGAAGAATACGCATGTGGTCAAACGATTCTTCTGTTTCTGCAGAAATCTCTTGCTTTTTTAGGCGTAATAATAATTTCATGTACAAGGCTTGAAACGCAACCTCTAAATCATGGATTTGACCTAAATTACTTTTTTGTCGAAACTCAGAAATGTGTGTTTTTGCAGTTTCGTATAGCGTTTTATATTTCTCCTCTTTTACAACTTCCAACAGTGTGTCATGCAAATACACCAATTCCATGAAAACCTCCGTAATCCGGTGCAAATGACCTTTCTTTTCTAGTCCACGTGATTGCATTTCTCGAATCATATCCTCATACCAACGTGTAGCTTCTTTGAAAAATGCTTCACTTTTTGCCTGAGGTTCAATAATGGTCTTTTGGATTACGGCGATGTCAAAATTACACGCGCGCAGCAAATCTTCCAATTGGTAGATGTACAGAATGTATTCTGCAATATTGTTTTTTTCCTTTTCAGCGGCTGTATACATAGGCTAAACAACGACCTGAATTATTCGATATCTTCCTCGGGAACCTCGACATTTTCGATATCTTCTTCAAAATCACCCATCAATTCATCTTCTCTTTTGTTCAAATAGTTAATGAATTGCTGTGTGACATCCATGGCATCTGAGATATACGTTATTTGTCCTCCTTTTTGATAAAAGAAAAATAAGTCAATCCCATTTTCTTCAGAGAACTCACGACCAGCTTCCGAGATTTTATTCATTAAAACAGTCGTGTACTCCATGGATTCTTGCTGAAGTTCACCACCGCGTTGACGCTCGTAATTAGCAATAGACTCTTGTTTTGCTACAGCCTCACGTTGAAGTTCATCCAATTGGAATCCAGTAATTTCTCCAGCCTCCATTTTCTTACGAACCGACTCTTCAAATTTTTGATAACCTTCATATTTTCCGCGCAACGTAACTTCAAATTCCTTTTCTTTCGCTTTTAGAATAGAATCTATCTTGCGATAAAAATTAAATCCTTGTGAAATCGAATCTTGAATATAATAGGCAATAACAACTCCAGAAATAGAGTCATTAGCCATTTTTTTTGAAATGGAGACGCTGTCCACCTCTGAATCAGTTACTTCTGCAGAGGAATTACAGCTCGTAAGCAGTACCGCGAATGATACTGATGCGAATAAAAATGAAGTACGTAATTTGAAAAGCATAAGATAATGTATTAGTGATTAGTTCTGTTGAATGTTTTTATTTCTAAATGAGGATTCCCAATCGCTCCGCATATCGACGAAACGTTTGAGACAATTGGAAAGGAAATCATGTGAAATCATATTTTTTACATCTTCCAACCCCATTACGTCCAGTTCTCCAATTTTATAGCTTTGTTCGAACTGCCCGAGTTCTATTTTAACAATGTACTTAGCATTATAACTAAATATCTGTATTTTGAAACGCGGATGCGGAATTTCCTCAATTACTCTCATACTGCAAATTTGACAAAAAACTTTGATTGAAAGATAGAATTCCTCATTTAATTCTTTAATTTGGAAACAATTTGTTATCGATGTGCGATATCAAATACGTTCTTATTTCTAATCATTAATGTTGGACCCAGAATTTTTGTGTAGATTAAAGCATCAATGCACGCGGGACTTATATTGGTTACTTGCTGCACCGTACCCTTTGAATCCATCCGAATCTTATTTTCGCTTGTTTCCTATGGAACTCATGAGTGAAATTGTTTCGTCACACTTGGGCTTTATTAACAAGTTGGACCGTGCACCCGATGACTTCATTTCCTATCTAGCGACAAAACCCACAAGACGATTAGGAATCTATGCAGAGCGCTTGCTGGCATTCTTTTTTGAGTCATCTCCACATATCGAGTTAATTGCTTACAGTGAACAAATTATACGCTCAGGAGAAACCATCGGGGAAATTGACTTTATTTTTGAGTGGAAGGGTAATTGTTATCATATTGAATTCGCCGTTAAATATTTTTTAGGAACTGCCGAATTGAATGATTATAATCAATGGATAGGACCTTCTGGAAGTGATTCCCTCGGCATCAAATTGGACAAGGTGTTGAATAGACAACTGCCTTTAGTTGAAGAGCCAGAAATTCAGGATATATTAAAAGGTAGGAGTTGTACCTCTTATTTTATTTTGAAAGGCAAATTTTTTCTTCCGTCCGGAACCATAGAGCAACCAAAATGGGTGAATTCATCTGCTTCCATGGGTGAGTATGCAAGGCTGTCAGAAGGAAGTGCCTTACTTGAAAGGTGTTCATTTCAACATCTCGTAAGACCAAATTGGCTATCCGATATCACGTGTCCACTGGAAGCAAATGTTAAAAAGATAATGAATACGAATATGGAGCAATTGATTGTTCAATTGGGAGGTGTACATCTCGTCCAACCAAAACTTGTCAATAAATCTAATTTTATTGTGCTGGATGAGTGGCCAACTATTTAACAGCCACTAAATGCGTAGGTTGTGAATTAACAATTTTGAAAGGTAGATTTACCATACAAGCATAATCATTACCTACTTCGCGCATGTCGATATCACCATCTTGACATCTCCATTCTACATTGATTTTAAAGTTGTTTTCATGCATTTCAGCCATTTTGTACAATAAAAATAAAATGCGCTTCGATGAAGAAATATTGAAGTACTCTAAATCAAAAATAAAATTTGTTTCTTGAGCAGGCTGAACGGCATAAGCGTAGAACCATTTTAAGATGGGCTCCCAAAAAGATTCAGAATCCTGAGGAATGGAACGGCCTTGAATAATCATTTCTCCCGTTTGAGCATTAAAATCTACAAGAGGCGTTTTGACCGATGGGTCAATAAGTAGCTTTTCCATGTTGAATTCCTAGTTTCGACAAACAATATCGTAAAAAAACTTGTAAACACGTTGTTATTTTTTTAAATAAGTCCGTTTTTTCGATGAAGAGTAAAAAAAAATCGACAAAAAGAAGTAGTAATTTAATCAAAGCTCCAAGCAGCACTAGTTGAAATTAGTACCAGTCAAAGCGATAGCTGACATTCGCAAAAAATGAAATAGGGGTGATTTCACCATAATAGAAAAAGTCGGCTGCATCATATAAAGCGAGAACGTATTCTACACCTAAATCAAATAAAATCGCACCTCGATAAGGAAGCTGATATTTAACGCCTAAATTAACTCCCATCCCTACAAAGACAGAGCTCGCTTTTGTTTCGTTTTCTTGATATGGGGATTGATATTTTTCAGGATCAAAGTAACTCACATTACTGCGGGTTTTCGCAGAACCAAATATTCCACGAGCATGAGAGGAGAAATAAGGAGCAACTCCAGCGTCGTAGGTATTCATAAAAAAAGTTCTGTTTCCGCCATCAATAGAAATAAAGGAAGTGCTGCTAATTTGCTCTATGCTAACAGGTACTTGCTGAGGAGAAGTGGATAGCTCATATGCCGTGGCATAAAGTGACAAGTCCGTTGTATTCTGTTGAGGTAACATGGTAGTAAGTCGCAAGAAGAAAGTGTTCGACTCTGTTCTTGGGAATTCCACAAAGCCCTGAATTCCTTGCCATGTCACAGTTGAGTTTAAGGACTTATAAATGCTATAACCACCTCCAGCGCTGAATTGAGCAGTGCTCGTGAAGGACCCAACTACAAATAAGACGAGTAAAAGACTAATTTTTTTCATAAGTTAACCATTTAGGGTCTGTTGCTATAACGTCATCAAAAATAATGCAATTTCTTGAATGTGCTCCTTTTAAATAACCTGAAGACATCAGAAATTCTTCAATAATCATACCACCCGTAAACTTGAAATGACACTTGAATAATTTCGTCCACTCTTTCAGTGATAAGGGACCTTGGGCATCTAGCCAGTTTTTAAAAGATCCGAACTCTTGTTGAACTGACTGAACAAACTGCGCGTTATGGATGACGCCCCGTATTTTTAAATTATTCCGAATAATTCCACTGTTTTGCATGAGTTGAGCTATTTTTCGCTCGTCATATTGCGCTATTTTTTCAATCGAGAAATCATCGAAGGCCTTGCGAAAGTTATTTTCTTTTAGCAAAATAGTATTCCAACTCAATCCAGCTTGATTGATTTCTAAAATGAGACGACCGAATAATTCGTTATCAGAATCAACAGGAAAACCATACCTCTGGTCATGGTAAATTTTATGGTGATTCTCCGCCGGAAGATCAAGGACGTATCTGCAATATGTTCCCATTATATTCTATTAAACGAAAATAACGATACTTTTGTTGTAGTCCAAATATATAATTATGGCAAATATTTTTGAATTTAATGGATTTAAGCCTGTTATAAAAGAGAGTAGCTTTGTTCATCCCAATGCTACAGTTACAGGAAATGTAATAATTGGTGAAAATGTTTATATTGGTCCGGGAGCTGCAATTCGTGGTGATTGGGGTAAAATAATCATTGAAGATGGGTGCAATGTGCAAGAGAATTGTACGATTCATATGTTCCCAGGAACGACTGTTCTGCTCAAAAAAGGGGCACATATTGGTCATGGGGCAATCATTCATGGAGGAACCATTGGTGAAAACTGCTTGATAGGAATGAACGCAGTGGTTATGGATGATGTTGAAATAGGGGATGAATGTATTGTGGGGGCGTTATGTTTTGTTCCTGGAAAGATGAGTATACCTTCTCGAAGTTTAATACTCGGGAATCCAGCAAAAATTGTGAAAGAAGTTTCTGATGAAATGATTGAATGGAAAACGAAAGGAACTGCTCTTTATCAAGCTCTACCAAAAGAGTGTTACCAAACGCTAAAACCATGTGATCCGTTGAGAGAAGTGGAGCAGGGGCGACCTGAACAAGAAACTCTTTATGCTACGTGGAATATTATTAAAGGAAAATAAAAAAGAGAACTAGATTCCTCCAGTTCTCTTTCTCTCAATATTTTCAACCAAAAATAATTAATGTTGGAGTGAATTTAGCATCTCCGAATTAATCATACGAGGTTAATAATAAATCAATCTTCTTACTTTAGCGATATACTTAGCTAATCGAATAACTTGTTTCGTGTATCCGAACTCATTGTCATACCATGTGTAGAGCACGACATTTTTTCCGTCCTGAGAAACAATAGTTGCCGGAGACTCATATACACTGCAACATGTATTGCCAATTATGTCATTTGACACCAATTCTTCGTCTATCGAGTAATAGATTTGATTTACTAAATTACCATTAAGTGCCGCATGCCTTATTTTTTCGTTGATTTCCTCCAATGTTGTAGGTTTTTTTAACGAAAGCGACAAAATGGCTAAAGATCCATTCGGAGTGGGTACACGAACAGCATTAGCAGTCAATTTATCTTGTAAATCAGGAATAACTTTAGTTACGGCTTTACCAGCACCTGTTGATGTGATAACCATGTTTATTGCAGCAGAACGTCCGCGTCTAGGCTTATTATGCATATTGTCCAACAAATTTTGGTCATTCGTGTACGCATGCACTGTTTCAATGTGTCCTTTGTCTATCCCAAATTCGTCATTTACAACTTTTAAAATAGGGGAGATGGCATTCGTTGTGCACGAAGCAGCAGAAAAAATGGTTTCATTCTCAATGTCCAAAGTCCCTTGGTTAATTCCGTAAACAATATTCGGAATTTCTTTCCCCGGGGCCGTTAATACAACTTTCTTTACCCCTTTTGATTTTAAATGACGTCCTAATGCTTCACGGTTCGTAAATACACCAGTATTGTCAATAATCATTGCGTTAGTAATATTGAAAGACGTGTAATCGATATCCTCGGGATTTTTTGCTTCAATCATATGAATGGTTTGCCCATTGATAGTTATCGTCCTTTTATCGGTGTCAACCGCCACTGTTCCATCAAACGCTCCATGAACAGAATCATTTTGGAATAGCGCTGCACGTTTTTTAATAGTCGCAGGGGATGAGTCACGTGTTACAATTGCCCGTAAACGCAATTGTTGACCTTTACCTGCTTGTTTAATTAACTCACGGGCTGCTAAACGACCAATTCTACCAAATCCGTACAACACTACATCGCGCGGTTCTGGTTTGAAACGATCAGCACCAATAAAATCAGCTAATTTGTTTTTCAAAAAGTCTGCTTGGGTAGCGAAATTTTCTTTTTCTTCCAAGTACTCATGAGCTAGTTTACCAATATCAAGCTTTGAAGGCGCTAAGTCGATTGTCAACATCGCTTCTGCCAAAGAAGATGTTGTGAATACATCAATAGGCTTGTTTACCACAGTGTGTGCGTATTCATGAAGATTTAAAATCTCCGATACGGATAAATTTACCAAGTGATTGCGGAACAATACTAGTTCCACACCTTGGTCGTAAAGAAGTTGACCAGTTTTACTGGCGAGTTTTACTGCTGCACGTTCTCTTTTGACGTGCGCATCAAGTTGCTGTTCGTAATCAATTTCAGCTTCCATGATTATTGGTTTTTATTTGTTTATGAGATAATTGAAATAAAAAAGGCTGCTCAAGTATGAGCAGCCCAAAATATATTAGCCTAAATAAGCTTTTAACAATTTATTGCGCGATGTATGCCGTAGTCTACGAATCGCTTTCTCTTTTATCTGACGAACACGTTCACGAGTTAAATTAAACTTCGAGCCTATTTCTTCCAACGTTAAACCATGGTTCATTCCAATACCGAAGAATAAACGGATGATTTCTCGCTCTTTATCAGTTAATGTTGAAAGTGAACGTTCGATTTCTTTCTGCAGTGATTCAGATAATAATGCAGTATCCGCTTTGGGAGAATCATTGTTCGCCATTACATCCATAAGTGTACCTCCATCTTCTGAAGTTGATAGCGGTGCATCCATGGAAACATGACGTCCAGAAACGTTCAAGCTTTCTTTGATCTTTTCTTCCGGAACTTCAAGTGCTTCTGCTAATTCTTCCGCACTCGGAGGACGCTCAAACTCTTGTTCCAATCTTGAAAATGCTTTGTTTATTTTATTCAATGAACCCACTTGGTTAAGAGGTAATCGAACGATACGCGCCTGTTCAGCTAATGCCTGAAGGATCGATTGGCGAATCCACCACACAGCATAAGAGATAAATTTAAAACCTCTTGTTTCATCGAATTTTTGAGCTGCTTTAATTAGTCCAAGGTTACCTTCGTTAATTAAGTCGGGAAGCGTAAGTCCTTGATTCTGATATTGCTTTGCTACCGAAACGACGAATCTTAAATTGGCACGTGTTAATTTTTCCAGGGCGAGTTGGTCACCTTTCTTAATGCGACGAGCTAATTCTACCTCTTCTTCGGCAGTAATCAACTCCTCTTTACCAATATCTTGTAGATATTTATCAAGTGATTGACTTTCTCTGTTAGTGATTGATTTTGTTATTTTTAACTGTCTCATGCTCTTTTTTCCTCCTAAAATTACAACGTAAAGCGGGTGCAAATTTACATCAGATTTATGATTCTACCAAAATTATTTATCAACCGACGAAATTTGCACGTAATGTGCGGACTAAATTACACGTATACAATTGTTTTATAGGATTTAAAGCCCGAATCCAACATAGTCTTTTCTTCCACTTTCTGTTAGAATTTCTAGCAGAATACCTCTGTTTTGAGGGGAGTTCAATATTCCTGTCAATTGTTCAACAGTTATAACCTTTTCATTGTTCACTTTAGTAATTACCATTCCTTTATCTAATCCAAGTGCTTTTAATTTTCCGGTAGAAATTTCAGCAATTTTTACACCGTGATCAATATTGAGCTCTTTGAGTTCCTCCTTAGTAAGTGGGCTAAACTTTGCTCCTAAAGCAGCATACTTCTCCACTTCTGCCTTCGTTTTTAATTCGGTGTTTCCATCTTGATTTTTCAACAGAATTTCTTTTGTGATGATTTCATCTGATCTTCGAATGGTCAGTGCTATTTTATCACCAGGACGTCTTTTACCAATTTCTTCTTGTAACTCAGCAGGTGTGTTGACCTCTTTAGTTCCAACTTTCAATATAACATCTCCTTCTTTAACCTTAGCAGAAGCTGCGCCTGAACCTTCTGTAATACCAGAAATATAAACTCCTTTTGTATCTGGAAACCCTTTTTCATCCATGATCTGTTGATTTACTTGTGCAATTTGCACCCCTAAAAATGCACGTTGAACCATTCCAAAATCCATGATGTCAAGTGCAACCTTTTTAACTAAAATCGAAGGTATCGCGAAGGAATATCCTGAATAACTTCCTGTTTGTGATGCTATAGCTGTGTTGATTCCGATTAATTCACCACGGGTGTTGACCAATGCTCCTCCAGAATTGCCTGGATTGACCGCAGCATCAGTTTGGATGAAGGATTCGATAGGAATGACATTTCTGTTTCTACTTCCGATAATATTTATGTTTCGAGCTTTTGCAGAGACAATTCCAGCAGTCACTGTAGACGTCAAATTGAACGGGTTACCAACTGCTAAGACCCATTCACCTACATCAATGGCATCGCTATTTCCGAATGTGATTGCATCTAGGTTAGTTGCATCAATTTTTAATACGGCTAAATCAGTTGATGGATCGGTTCCTATTATTTTTGCCGTATAAGTAGAGTTGTCATTAAGTGTTATTTCAATTTCGTTCGCATCTTCAATGACATGGTTGTTGGTAACTATGTATCCGTCTTCGGAGATAATTACCCCAGATCCAGAACCTTGGCCATAATGTTGTTGTTCGCGTCCTCCAGCTCCGGGTCCATAGAAGAACTCAAAAAACGGATCGCGTTGAATTGTAGTCCGCACAACTTTGGTAGTTACGTGCACAACGGAATGAAGCGTTTTGTTGCTTGCGTCAACGAAATCCGTTGGGGTTGCTGATGGCACACCTGTATAACGAACCTGTCGCGTTGGAAAAGAATTATTCACCGTATCCATTTTCTCTTTCACCGGTTGCTCTAAAGTTTCTGAATGGAGCGCCAAAAAAATGCTGAATGGCAATAGACCTCCTAGCAGTCCTAAGCCAATTGGTTTAAAATTATTTTTCATAGTCTTTTTTTATCTTTTGGTAACTTCAATTATAACGCATGAGTATTAAAAAAGGGTCACTTTTGCTGTTAAAGATTGTTAAGTAGAATATTGGTTTACTGAACTGATTTTTATTAATTTCGCAGCAGAATTCAGAATCAATGAACACTCTCTTTAAGTATACACTAATTTTAGCCGTAGGGGTACTTCTAGGAGTGGTTGGTATGCTTATAGTGAATGACTTACAGAGTGATGATATGGAGGAGGTAGTCACTCAAGAAGTGGTAATTGATACTTCGCCCATTCCAAAAAAGAAGAAGATAGCCACTAAAAAACTTAAGCAACCAGAAACTTCATCTGTAATTTTAGATAGTGTCACCGTGGAATTGATAGATGCCGTTAACATGGATTCCCTGCTCATTGTAGATACTCTTGGTCTGAACGAAGACAATGAGGAATATTTTGAAATCGTCTCGGAACGTTTAATTGCGCAACGCAGTGTTGTAATTCAAGTGATTCAGCCAGACACTGTTGATTCATCCGAGTTGTTGAACTTAACGGCGGATAGTTATTCCAAAAAATTAACTGTTGAATTCTGGGAGTCTCCGTTAGATTTGATTGGGTATGAATTGAATCGTTCACGACTAAAACTTTTTGGATTTAATTCTGAAGAGGAATTAGAGATAATGCGAATGTATGACTCTGAAAAATTACAGGTAACAATTGGTGCGGGAGCAAATCAGGCCGATCTAATCTTAGAGAAAACAGCAAAATTTAAATCCATAATTTTGAATTAATGATTCATTTCGAAAAGTACCAGGGGACGGGAAATGATTTTATTATGTTGGATAATCGAAGTGGTGAATATGACAACATCACTACAAACACCATTCAGTATTTATGCAATCGACGTTTCGGTATTGGAGCAGATGGGTTGATATGGGTAAAGCCTTCAGAGGAAGGTCATTTTGAAATGCGCTATTTCAACGCGGACGGTACTCGCAGTTTTTGTGGAAATGGGGCAAGATGTGCAGTTAAATTCGCAAAAAGTTTAGGGTTATTTGGGGAAATGGCGATATTCCATGCTATTGATGGTATTCACGAGGCCGTAATTGAGGGATCGATAGTCCGATTGAAAATGAAGGATGTTTCCGAGATTGCTCATGATGGGGAAAACTATATTGTTCATACGGGAAGTCCCCATTACATTCGGTTTGTTCCGTCGATTGATACAATAGATATTGTGAATTTGGGTAAGGAAATACGCTACAATGATGCGTACCGCCTAGAAGGAATCAATGTGAATACTGTGGAGGTTTGTGACGATTCCATCAAGCTATTAACATATGAAAGAGGGGTAGAGGACGAAACATTATCTTGTGGTACTGGTGCTACAGCTGCGGCTTTAGCAACGATCTTCAGAACGAACAAGAATGGAGCGTTTAGCATGCCTGTTCATGTAAAAGGAGGAGATTTAGAAATCTCAGGTGTTTACGAAGAAGGATTGTTTCACAGTCTCTACCTTTCGGGACCCGCTGAAAAGGTTTTTGATGGAACGATTAAATTATGACCTAACGAGTTTTGAGCATGTCCCGCTTTTAAAGAATGAAGAATTGGAGGAGGGGGTGTTTTTATGCGTGATTCATGCGAATAGGATTCCACCTCATATAGGAATATCCATTAACGGTAAGTTCTTTAGTTTAAAAGCAAAGGGAAAAGATGTAAATATACCCATTGACCGAATAGTTCAACTCTTACATACCAAATTGATTGCTGGATTGTTTGTAAAGTTAAATCCATCGCTAGTGTCCGAGGAGAAGGTAATTAGGGTGTTTAATTTATTGCCGAGCAGCATTGAAGGCAAACAAACCTGTTTAGGGCCTATTATAGAGATAGTAGGAGCCCCTGAAAGTGTTGAACATATTGGTGACCTTTTAGCCTATTTAGAATCAGATGAAAGCATAATTCAACGAATTACCTTAAATTTACCAACCGGCTTCAAGGGGATTCCTTGGTACAGTCTAACGGAAATTAAACAGCGTATCGAATTTTTGAAGAATGACAAAGGAAGAAAAAATATTCCTTAGACCTTTGAAACTGGCTGATGCTCCATGGATATTAAAATGGGAGAATAATACAGCGAATTGGTTGGTGAGTGGAACGGAAAAACCGTATTCCATGGAGGAAATTCGCACATTCATTAGAGACGCTAAAAATGTTCGTGAAAATCGGCAATTGAGAATGATGGTTTGTTTTGAATCAGCGAATGAGCCTATTGGCGCTGTAGATTTGTTTGAGATTAATTTTGAACATAAGCGTGCTGAAGTGGGCATACTAATTGCCGAAACAGAGCACCGAAAAAGAGGATTAGGTTTAGAGGCATTGCTTCGTCTAGAAGAATATGCCAAAGCGAACTTTGATATAGTTAATTTTTTTTGCGGAATTCAGTCGAATAATGCTTCGAGCATAAGACTATTTGAAAAAGCAGGTTATCAACGAATAGGTACTCGCAGGAATTGGTATGAATTTGGTGAGAAGAAATTAGATGAGTTCCTTTACCAACGTATAATAGAAAAAAGATGAAAATAAAAAAAAATACTAGCGGGCTTCTTTTTTTGTCGCTCTTACTTATGGGATGTGATTCCATAGGGCTTTATTTTGACGGTTCGAAAACCTCCATCAATGAAGAACCAGTAATCATTTATGTACCTACTGGGCTAACATTGG
>JALQTG010000096.1 GCA_023264075.1 Crocinitomicaceae bacterium | reverse complement strand
GGCTGTAGCTACACCAAAACACACACCGGATGGACGCTTCCCAACAACCGGAAAAACCTTCGTGCGCTTTTTCATCATTTTAAAGGGATTGCCCATTTCGAATTTCCGAGACCTGCAAAGAAGACTTCTATCAGCCTATCAATCAAAAGTAAATCGGTTAACAATTCTGAAATGAATGGTTACTATTAAATGATTTGTAAGAAATTAATTGAATCAAGATTTCATAACATAGTAAATCCAAAAATCAATCTCTGTCTCTACCAGCGCTGATTCGATTCGTATAACTTCATCGAAAACAGCCTCTGGTTTTATATATTCCTTAATGTATTGGCCATGAATCATTGATTCTCTGATAATCGTACTGTTGAATTGATGAAAATAGAAGAAATCATCTACTTTCAGCTCTGCCAAATATTTTCTTATTTCGGGATAGTACACCCAAAAAGCTTCCCTTACAACACCCTCCTCAATTTCAACAATTGGACAAATACCTATAACCCGAACATCACCCGTATTTCTAATCTTATCGAAAAACCAATCTTCTTTAATCTTATACCCAACAAGCTTTTTTCCGCTAAACACATTGAACTTATTTGGTGGTAATATCACTTTGAACTCATCGGATTCTGCCGAATACCCAGTAATCATCTCTTTTTCTATCAATCGAATTAGTTCATCAATAACCTTGCTATCAAGAAACAACGGGGCGTTTAATTCGGTTGGTTTAATCTCTCGCCATAATCTTTTGGAATACACAACTGAATTGGGGTCCACAGATACAAAAGGAAAATAACCATCGCTATTTCTATTCATAGGTGGTTGTTGAGCATCGTACACCCCTTTTTTCCCCTTTTTAAAAGTACGCACCGAAATCGCCAATCCTTCTTTATATTGCCGCGTCATAATTACGTTCCCCAAACTGTCCCATATCGTCCATTTTCCAATCTTCAAATTATTGCGATATGCCCCCTCGGCCTTCGACTTTCCGTTCGCATACTTCGATTCAAATTGACCATTTAATATGCCATCTTGATATATTTCAGAAATATTGTTCTGAGTAAGCGTGGGATAAATAAGCCCTGTTAGTAGAAAAAAAGTTAATGCTTGTTTCATAATTTTAGTTTTGTACCTATGACAACTATAGGAATATTCATTACACAATGCTACCGGACAAAGCATTCAAGTATTTATTTCAAATAGTTCAACACAGTCGCGAAAACACTTAAAAAGCCAAAAGTAATTACTATTTTACCTCCACACCTGCCGCAACCAACATAAAGTTATGCAACTCGTAGTTCTTCACAAAAGGGGTGAGCATCTCACTTCCAGGACCCGTCATCGCTAATTCCACGAAGTCGGCGGAATGATGCATATCGCCCCAACCTACTGCGGTATATTTCTTTTGAAGTTGAGCCAATCGTTCGTAAGGGAGCTTATATTCATTCTTAATATCTTCCTCGCTTAACGCATTTATCCAATCCACTAACTCTTTGGCTTCCGCATCAGTCAAACGATAGTTCTGTGCGTAATGGACACGTTCTATCAATGTACTCGTTGTAATGTTTCGCTCTATCCCCTCTCCTTCTAAAATCCAGTAGTTAGAATGCTTTGCTACTTGAAGGTTATCAAATTGAACATCGGATTCCTTGCCATAAAACAATCCTGGATTTCCATTCCCATGATCGGTGGTAATAATGACCAACGTTTCTCCATCTTTTTCTGCGAAATCCAAGGCAATTTTCACCGCCTCATCAAACGCCAATTGATCAAAAATCAACCCTGTTGTATCGTTGGAGTGCGCTGCCCAATCTACTCTACCGCCTTCAATTTGCAACACAAAACCATCCTTATTTCTAGCTAATTTATTAATCGCAAACCGTGTCATTTCTTGAATTGTAGGTACTTGCGCTTGAAGCGATGTATCTGTGTTTTGGTCCACAGTAAACGGAAGTGCGGACGTATGAAACACCCCCAGCACAGGCCGTTCATCATTCTTGAGGCTGTCCAATTCACTTTTTGATTGGGCAACTCCAAATTGTGCTTGTTCAAACAACCCAAATACATCTTCGCCATCCTTACGTAGGCCTTTATCAAAGTATTCTTTCCCCCCACCTAACATGACATCAAAGCGCAAGTCAAGGTATTGTTTCGCAATTTCCGGTTGATTCTTTCGGCTTTCGTTGCACACACAAAAACTGGCTGGCGTAGCATGGGTAATTGGAACTGTTGTTACACACCCTACTGCTTTTCCAAGTTGCTTAAACTTCTGTAAGATGGGCGTATAGTGCTCTCCATTTTCTCCACAATTCAAGCGGCCATTATAGACCCGAACACCGCCACCCCATGCGGATCCTCCAGCAGCAGAATCAGTAATCAAGGAATTCGCTGAGGCCGTATCCATCATCGCTCGTTTTGCAAGACCTGTCCGGTACGCGTCCACCCAAAAACTACTTCTACCCAATTGTCGCTGCGCCATGATGTCCGCCATGGTTAGCGTACCCGAACTCATTCCGTCGGAAACCATGAAAATAATATTCTTCGCGCGTTTCTTGGGGCCTTTTTTAAGGCGCTCATGCGTTTGTCCAGCACCAAATGCCAAGGGGGACAATCCTAATCCAACCGTAGCGAGAGATGTATTTCTAAAAAAATCGCGTCGTTTCATTGCCTGGGGTTTCCAACAAAACTACTGAAAGTTGTTCTGCCATTTGTTGTCTAAATGTTATTTTTTCGAGGGTGCAACATCACTTGAGGAAGAATTCAACTCAAAATTAACGCTGTACTTTCCTTTCCTGTATATTTGTAAAAAATAATACTATGATTCCTTTTTCTCCGCCAAGGATTGATGCGGCTACAATAGCTGGAGTAACCGAAGTACTGCAAAGCGGGTGGATTACCACCGGACCAAAAACGAAGCAGTTTGAAAAAGACATCACGGCTTACTGTGGGAATAAAGCGACTGTTTGCGTGAACTCTTGGACGATGGGCATGCAAGTATTGTTGCATTGGTGGGGAATCGGCGAAGGCGACGAGGTCATTTTACCCGCCTACACCTATTGTGCTTCCGCCAATGTCATTGTGCACAGCGGCGCAAAGTTAATTATGGTGGATATCTCGAACGAAGATTACAACATTAATTTAGAACACGTAGAAAGGGCGATTACGTCAAAAACAAAAGCGATTATCCCTGTCGACATCGGTGGTTGGCCATGTGATTATGACGAATTATTTGCATTAGCGAATAAATATGCACATCTATTTACCCCAACAAATCCCTTG
>JALQTG010000067.1 GCA_023264075.1 Crocinitomicaceae bacterium | reverse complement strand
CTCATTGCATTGATTTCTCTAATTTCCATATCTATTCATTTGTTGATATATTATAAATATATATATTTAAGAAGATGAAATTAGTTTTATTTTTGTTTTAAATTGAAATTCATGCAAAACGTTAATGGAATATTAATTCCGATAGGTGGAAACGAAGATAAAGGAACAGAACAAAATGAATTGTACCGCTGTGATTTTATTGATGATGGAATTTTGTATCACGTTGTTAAAGAGTCCGGTGGAAAAAATGCAAATATTGTAATCATTCCTACTGCATCAAGTATTCCTACTGAAGTTGGTGATAATTATATACAAGCATTTACTGCTTTAGGCTGTAAGAATGTTTCCGTGCTGGATATTAGGAGTAAGGCGGATTCTGAAAAACAAGTTTCAATAGATTTGATTCGAAATGCCGATTGTATAATGTTTTCCGGAGGGGATCAATCGCAAATAACCAACAAAATAGGCGGAACTACAATTCATAAAATCTTGTTAGACCGCTACAAAAACGACAAAGGATTTGTTATTGCTGGAACAAGCGCTGGAGCTATGGCTATGACGAATGAAATGATTTCAGGAGGTAGTGCGTCTGAGGCATTTTTCAAAGGAGCGGTTGATTTATATAAAGGATTGGCATTAATTCCGGAATTGATTATTGACACCCACTTTATTAAACGTGGGCGTTTTGGAAGACAAGCTGAAGCTGTCGCTAAGTTTCCGAATTTAATTGGAATTGGATTAGCTGAGGATACGGGTATGATTATAAAAAACGGAAAAGATTGCACCGTAATTGGTTCGGGGATGGCAATTATTTTTGATGGAAGTTCTTTACTTCATAACAATGAACATATTCTCAAAACTGGTGTGCCTATGACTATTACCAATCTGAAGGTTCATATTTTATCCAATGGTGATCACTTCGATATTCAAAATAGACAAGTTACAGTATTGCCAATTGAAGCTCCATTCATATAGAATTATTTATTCTTTGAATTTTATATCTATCATGAATGAATCAGAATTTATAATTCTATTTATAAATTGAAATCTCTTCATATCCATTGGAAGATTTCGTTGCCCTGTACATACCTTCTGTATTAAAAGGCATGGAAACGTTTCCTTCGGAATCAACCGCAATTAACCCCCCATCACCGCCAATTTCCAAAATTCTTTTGTGAATCACCTCGTTTGAAGCGTCCGATAAGGACATTCCTTTGTGTTCAATTAAACAAGCGACATCATAGGCAACAACACCTCGAATAAAAAATTCACCACTACCTGTGCAAGAAATAGCACAGGTTTTATTATTGGCATAATTACCCGCTCCAATCATAGGACTGTCTCCGACTCTGCCAAAACGTTTGTTTGTCATACCGCCAGTTGAAGTTGCGGCGGCAATGTTCCCATTAATGTCGCATGCAACAGCACCCACAGTACCGAATTTACTATCTTTTTTCTTTGCATGATCGAGTTGAAAGCTATCTGTATCCTTAAGTTCAAGCCATTGTTCATGGCGAAAATCATCAAAAAAATAAGATGCTGGCTCCATCGTGTAATTGTTCATTTTAGCAAATTTCATAGCTCCTTCGCCAGCTAAAAAAACATGCTCACTCTTTTCCATCACATCATATGCTAAAGAAATTGGATTTTTTATTCCGGAAATTAAACTGACTGCTCCGGCATTCAAACTCTTTCCATCCATAATGGAAGCATCCATTTCATGTGTTCCGTCAGCTGTAAAAACAGCTCCTTTCCCCGCATTGAATAAATGTGAATTTTCCAATATAATTACCGATTCTTTCACGGCATCAACTGAAGTTCCTCCGTTTGCTAAAACTGAAAACCCTGCATTGAGTGCTTCTTTCAAGGCAGCTTTATATTGATTTTCTAAATTCTTTGTCATCATGCCTTTCACCAAAGTCCCAGCACCTCCATGTATAGCTATAGAATATGTTTTCATCTCTTTTTTTTTCAAAAATACACTATAATAAAATTTTCAGGAGACGATAAAGAAAATTAATTTAACATCTTACTTAAGTGTGTTTATTAAATGTAAGGTTGTGTTATTTGATTTTAGTAATTCTTAGTTTTTTTTGAAATTATGAAGTCTAAAGCGTTGAAATGTAAATGTTGGGTATAAAGTTCATCTAAAAGAAATAAAAAAGGTTGTCTTCATTAAAACCAAAGAAATTTTCAAGAAGTATTGGGGATTTGTTATTTATCAAAAAAAAACACGTATTATTTCAGAATTGATTAAAGTTTGTCGTAAAAATCGCCTCATTATTTAGTACTTAGAAAGTAATAGACTTTTCAAACTATTCAATGAAATGAATAATTTCATTAATTTTTACTATATTCCAATCTCCTAATTTAATTGATCTATGAAGAGCCAGCAAATCCTTTTAATGTCATTATTTATTCTTTTACTCGTTACTAACTGTAATACTGGAAAACAATCCGTTGAACTGCCTACTGTTTCTGAAATCGACCAGCGCTTTATGTCCCATATTAGCGGATTTTCGGGAGGTCTATTGAGTAAAAAATCAGATATCGTCATTGAACTGTCGGAGGCCTACCACGAGATGAAGGCTATGGGAGAGGCGTTGCCGAATGACTTATTTACGTTCGAGCCGAAGATTGATGGAACGATCATTTGGGACAATCCATACACAGTGCGCTTTGTTCCAACTTCCGAACTTCCATCTGGAACGGTATACGATGCTCAATTTGACTTGGGTAAAATCAAAACGGTAGGCGATGAATTGAAACAGTTTCAGTTCTATTTCAAAACGAAAGACCTCGTCATTCAATTGGTGTATGATCAATTTAATAATATCGGAGACGACTATGTAGAAGTTCAAGGAAGTGTCATCGCAACGGATGTTATCGATACTGCAGCGTTGTTCAACGCCGTGAAAATGAATTACAAAGGAGCATCGATAGGGCTTAAATGGTCCGTTGGCAAGGGAAATGTACATCGCTTTGTTTCGGATAGAGTGCTTCGTAATGATGCAGAGACAAAAATGCAGTTATCTGGAGATAAGGCATTTTTCGGAAGCGCCATTCAGCATGATATCGTCGTGCCAGCCAAGGGTGAGTTTAAACTAATCCGGGCAACAACCTCTACAAAAGGAGCGCAGCATGCACTAATCGTGTTTTCAGAAGAACTTGATCCTATGCAAGACATTGAAGGATTGGTTATGCTCGATGACCGAGATGCGGTGGACATTACGTTTGATGGGAATCGCATGAAAATCTTTCCGAACGAACAATTGTCGGGAAGAGTTACCCTAAAGTTGTTTAAGGGAATAAAAAGTAACGCCGGTTTTTCCCTTCAAGCCAATCAAACTACAGAATTACATTTCAATGAATTACCTCCGTCCTTGGAGGTGTTAGGTCAAGGGACTATTTTACCTACAACAGATGGTGCACACTTCCCATTCCGTGCGGTGAACCTAAAAGCTATCGATGTATTCGTAACGAAAATTCATGCTGGTAACATCCTTCAATTCCTACAAGAGAATCAACTGAGCGGTGATCGTGGTATTAAGCGAGTAGGGAAGGATATATGGCGTCAAACCATTTTCCTTGACGATACTAAGAACTTGAGGGAATGGAATAATTTCGCAGTGGATATCTCTCAGTTTATTCAAGAAGATCCAACTGCCATGTACCGGGTTACCTTGTCTTTCGCGAAAGAACACGCGATTTATGCCTGTGACAGCCCCGCAGAAGATATCACGTTATTGGCCAATGAAAAGAGCGGATGGTCGGAGCAAGACTGGCAAGTAAACAGTTGGTACGATGATTATTACTATGACTATGAATACGATGATATTGATGACTGGCGCAACCCATGCGGAAATCGCTTCTACCGCAATAAGGCAACGAGCAAAAATGTCGTTGTTTCAGATATTGCCGTAGTTGCTAAAGCCGGTCAAGATGAGCAATTACACCTGTTTGTGTCCAACTTAAAAACAACACTGCCGATTTCAGGTGCTTCAGTTGAATTGTATTCGTTTCAACAGGAATTGTTGGCAACAGGAACAACCGACGAGCTGGGAACCTTAATCATGCGTTCGGATGACAAACCGTTTGTAGCAGTTGTGAAACATAATGGACAATCCACGTACTTGCGTTTGCGCGACAACGATTCGAAGTCGATTTCTAAGTTCGATGTTTCCGGGCAGTATGTCGCACAAGGGGTAAAAGGATTTATTTACACGGAGCGCGATGTGCGTCGACCAGGGGATTCAATTTACGTTAGCTTCATGCTGGAGGATTCGCGCGACGTGCTTCCCGCCACACACCCAGTGAAATTCACGTTGAAAAACCCACAAGGTGTAACGGTGAACCAACAAATTAAACGGTACTCGCTGAATGATTTATATAACTTCCGCGCAGTTACCGACAGTAAAGCGATTACAGGGAATTACATAGCACAAGTGGAACTCGGGAATCACGTGTTCTCAAAAGTGATTAAGGTTGAAACGGTGAAGCCCAATCGATTAAAAGTGGAATTGACCGCTGCAGGAAAGATGTTGCGTTATGGCCGGTCAGATGAGCTTCAATTGTTTTCACAATGGCTGCATGGTGCAAGTGCAGGAGGGTTGAAAGGAGTTGTTGAAATGCGTTTGACGGGCGGATACACTCAATTCAAAGGGTATGAAGGGTACCAATTTGATGATCCATTGAAACGTTTTTATTCCAAAGAGTCCGTTGCCTTTGAAGGGAATTTAGACAATACAGGTAAGGTATCGTTTTCTCCAGAAATCAATGTTCAATCGTCTGCACCTGGTATGCTCCAGGCGACGTTCACGACAAAAGTATTTGAAGGAGGAGGCGATTTCAGCATTGACAGACGCATGTTTAATTATTCTCCTTTTAAACATTACGTGGGACTCCAGTTGCCAGAAGGCGACTTATGGGGTGGAACCTTGTTAACGGACAAATCCCATACGTTCGACATTGTCTTGCTTACAGATGAAGGTAAATTGAAAAGCGGTAATGTGAATGTTACCATCTACCGTATCGATAACAATTGGTGGTGGGATTCTTACAACAGAAATATTTCCAGCTACATCAATCGATCTTCCACTGTGCCAATTTCGAATGAACAGTTGACATTAACGAATGGTAAGGGTTCCATCTCATTTAAAGCGGACAAGGCGGATTGGGGACGCTATTATGTGAAGATTACCCACGAGGATGGACATTCCACAGGGAAATTATTCTCAGTAGATTGGCCCTATTGGGCACGAACGAATCGAAAAGCGGATGAAAATGCTGCTATGTTAGGATTCTCAACAGATAAGGAGAAGTACGCGATTGGTGAAGAAGTCAAAGTGACTATCCCTTCTCCTAAAGTTGGTCGTGCTATTGTTACAGTTGAAAATGGTACAGCGATTCTTGAAAAGTTCTGGGTAACCACCACGGAAGGCGAGACCCAACTAGCTTTCAAGACAACGGCTGAAATGGCGCCCAACGTTTACGTGCATGTCACGCTTTCGCAACCACACGCAGTTACCGGAAACGATTTACCTATCCGCATGTATGGAGTTGTGCCTATTCAGGTGGAAGATCCGAACACGCACATTACTCCGGTGATTGCAATGAAGGATGAACTTTCACCAGAAACAACGGCTCACATTAAGATAAGCAATTCGGAGAAGAAGCCCATGACGTATACGTTAGCCGTGGTCGATGAAGGCTTGTTGGATTTAACGAATTTCAAAACGCCACAGCCTTGGAGTCACTTTTATTCGAAAGAAGCATTGGGTATTCGCACGTGGGATGTATATGATGACGTTTTAGGGGCTTATGGAGCAAGAATCGATCAACTTTTAGCTGTTGGAGGTGATGCTGAAATCAATACAAAAGCGAATCCTTCAGCGAATCGATTTAAACCAATGGTGCGCTTTATGGGGCCTTATTATTACGACGGAACAACGGAAAACAAACATGAAGTGGAGATCCCTAACTATGTAGGTTCCGTTCGGATAATGGTTGCAGCAAAAGGGCAGAAGGAAGATTATGGATCAGCAGAAAAAGCAGTTCCTGTTCGAAGTTCAGTTATGGTGCTTGCCACGCTTCCACGTGTTCTCGGTCCAGGTGAAACAGTGACGCTTCCCATCAATGTATTTAACATGGACGAGAAAGGTAAGATTGTTACCGTAAAAGTGAAGACCAACGATAAGTTGGAAGTTGTAGGTGACCAAGAATTGAAAGCACGTTTCTTAGCGAAAGGAGATAAGATTGTCAATTTTAAAGTGCGTGTAAAAGACCATATTGGAATAGGAGAGGTGATGGTAACTGCGGGTGATGAAAATTATACCGCGCGCGATGAAATAGAACTTGACGTGCGTCCGAGCAACCCAGCGATGACATGGACTGAGCAATTTGTTTTAGAGCCAGGTAAATCGTTAGATCATGAGCTGGTATTAAAAGGGAATAAAGGAACGAATGAAGCGAGCATCGAAATTTCGAGCATTCCAAGTTTGAACCTTGAAGAACGATTAGGTTACCTCATGGCATATCCACACGGATGCTTGGAGCAAACTGTTTCTGCAGCATTTCCTCAATTGTATTTAACGAAAATCATGGACGTAGACCAAGACGAACGGAAGCGGATGCAACAACATGTGGTGGCTGCGTTGGATGAAATTCAACTGCATATGACAGGAAGTGGTTCCTTATCCTATTGGCCCGGAGGGACGCGCGTGAATGAATGGGCATCCGTATACACTGGGCACTTTATGGCTGAAGCTGAAAAAGCGGGTTATACGCTACCATATTATACGAAACGACGATGGATCAATGACCAACGGAGTATGGCGAAAAACTGGTCATCTTCTGAAACTCAAAACTCACGAGCGTATAACGACCTTACACAAGCGTATAGACTTTATGTTCTTGCCCTAATGAATGAAGAAGACTTAGGAGCTATGAATCGTTTACGCGAAAAAAATAATTTGACACCCCAAGCAAAATGGAGATTAGCTGGAGCATATGTATTGGCTGGAAGAAAGGACGTGGCGCTTACGTTAGTCAATCCAAAAGCACCTGTGCAATTCAGTAAATCTGTCAATCACACGTTCGGAAGCTCGACCCGTGATGACGCCATGGTCTTGGAAGTATTGACCTTATTAGGTGAAGACAAAGAGGGAATGAAGTTAGCCATGAAGCTAGCGAAAGAGGTGAGTGGTACCCGTTGGATGAGTACCCAAACCATTGCGTTCTCTTTAATGGCGGTGAGTAAATTTATTAATGCAGATGCCTCGGCGAGCAGCATAATGGAATATGCGTACCAATTTGACAATGGTACACAATTAACGAAACGAACAGCTAGGTCGGTGGTTCAACATCCGCTGAAAGGCAAAAACCAGCGCCTTAACATCGTCAACAATGGAGATCAGAAAATTTTCGTACGCATCGCGCATACTGGAATACCGATGCCGGGTACACAGCCGTCGATGAGTGAAGTGCTCTCGATGGACATTCGCTATTACAACAGTCATACGAAAGCTCCGCTTGATCCATTCAAGATTGAACAAGGAACGGATTTCACCATGGAAGTCACTGTGAAGAATAATGGGGATCGCGGTAACTTGTCCGAATTGGCATTAAGTCAGATATTCCCTTCTGGTTGGGAGGTACACAATTCTCGTATGGATGGGTATTCTGCTGGAACAGGCATTGATTACCAAGATATTCGAGACGATCGCATTTATTCTTACTTCAACCTCAATGCTGGAAAATCGATTCAACTAAAAGTGAAATTGAATGCCGCTTACTTGGGTAAGTTTTACTTGCCTGGTATTCTAGCAGAAGCAATGTACGATGGAGACATTAAAGCTTTTCAATCCGGTGGGCGGGTGGAAGTGGTGCCACAACCTAAAGTTGAAAATGACTAAGAAACAATGAGTAAGTTTAGAATTCAGCATTAATAACTCTGAATTCTAAACTTTCACCCTGAGCTTATCGAAGGGCTAAACTCTACACTTCGTAGGTTAATTTTCGCGGCGCAGTTCGGACAATAAAATACCAGTGGCCATGGCTACATTGAGGGATTCACCTTGTCCGAACTTTGGAATGGTGATCGGATGTGAAACAAATGGAAGTAACTCAGGAGAGATTCCGTTCCCTTCATTCCCCATGAGTAAGACACATGATCTCTCCAATTTAGTACGGTATACGTTGGAGCCTTCTAAAAGAGCACCATAGATCGGTTTATCAATTCCCGTTAGCGTTGTTATCAAATTTACGTAACGAATAGGAACAGTAAAAATGGCTCCCATAGAAGCTTGTACCACTTTCGGGTTGTAAATATCTACAGAATCTTCTGAAATAAGTACTTCATCCACGT
>JALQTG010000328.1 GCA_023264075.1 Crocinitomicaceae bacterium | reverse complement strand
GGACAAGTAATTGTGAAAAGACAATGATAAAACCAATAAATTCTTGTCCTTGAAAGTCTCCGCCGGCGTTGTCAAGAATCATACTTCCTCCGTACCATACAATGATAACCATCACAATTGCCCCTAGGAACTCGTTCAGCGGCGAGCTAAGGTCTCTTTTTCTAAGGGTACGCGTATGCAGTTGCTGTTGGTGTAAGTTAATTTTTCCGAATTTCTTGATTGCATCACTTGATGCATTAAAAGCTTTTACAATTCTAATTCCTCCTAAGTATTCATCCAAAAACGAATATAAAACCCCCATTTGTTCTTGACCTTTTGTGGCAGTTCGCTTCAAACTTTTTCCTATGCGAGAAATCACAAACGCGGAAAGCGGGAGTAATATCAGAGAAAAAAGTGTTAGCGGCAAACTCCAATAGATGAGAACAGAAAGCGTGATAATTACAGAAATAGGGTCTCTAAAAAGGAGTTCTAAAACGGCAACAACTCCCAAATCAATTTCCATTACATCACTGTTCATACGCGCCATTAAATCGCCTTTCTTTTCTTCGGTAAAAAACGACATAGGCAGACGCATGGATTTCTTGAACAGCTCATCGCGGTAATCGCGCACTACAGCAAGTCTTAGTTCAGATAACTGGTAGATGGCCAGGTAGCGAAAGACGTTTTTTAGGAAAAATGAAATGACTACAGAGACACAAACAAACAGGAGCGCTTCTTTGGGGTCGTTGTCGACCATCGTTTGCATGAAAAAGTTGTATTGATTTTTTAAGAATGCTAAATAAGCATCTACACCTTCGCCTGTCAAGATAGGCTCAGTTATTCGTTCTTGCTCCCCTGTTGGAAAAATTACTTGAAGAAATGGTACAAATAAAACAAGAGAAAGTAAGTTAAATACAACAAACAACAGATTAAATAGGATGGTAGCGAATGCTCTCCAGCGATATCTGAACGTTGCATGAACTATGCTTAGGAATTGTTTCATATTCGAAACAAAGATAAATTTAAATCTGTTATGCGTTGCTTTTTAGGTGCAATACACTTGATTCCATTTCCGTTCAATGCATTAATATCCATTCGATGATGTGTCCAAAGAATAACTTTCCGTAACTTTGCCTTTATGAGTATTAGACAAAACAGAATAGAAAATGTTATTCAGGAAGTAGTGGCGCAAGTTCTACAGCGCAATGCGCGTGAATACTGCTTAGGAGCCATGGTGACACCAACTATTGTGCGGGTTACTCCAGATTTAAGCTTGGCACGAATTTACCTCAGCATTTTTGCCGGACCTACAAAGGAAGAAGTGCTTCAAAATATCAATCAGCACAAAAGTAAAATTAAAAAAGATGTCGGCGCTCGTTTGAGCAACATGAAGAAGATTCCAAACATTGAATTTCGAATTGATGATTCATTGGATTATGCCGAGAAAATCGATGAGCTGTTAAAGAGTTAATACGTGAATGTCGCCCGTTTCATAGCGCGAAGATATTTCAAAGCCAAAAAATCCAGAAATGTCATTAACCTAATCACAATGATTAGTGTTTTTGGTATCACGATTTCTACCGCAGCCCTTGTAATTCTGCTCTCTGCCTTTAATGGGATTGAAGACATGGTCATAAAGCTATACAGCGATTTTGATCCCGATATCACGATACGTTCGGCAAAAGCAAAAACCTTTAATCAAGATTTTATTGATCTAGAGGCATTGGAATCGGTAACGGGTGTCCAGAATATTTCCCGAGCGTTGGAAGAGGTAGTGATACTTAAGCATGAACAGAAGTGGGTGCATGCTAAAATGTTGGGGGTTGATTCTACATTTTTGAAAATGGCGAAAATGGAAGAGCACCTCATCGATGGCGAATTATCCCTTTCGGATGGAGAAGTACCACTGGCTATTTTTGGCGCGGGTTTGTTGGACAAGTTGGATGGATACATTCCCTCTAATGACTTCAGTCGTGAACGGGTTACATTCCATGTACCATTGAGAGAAGGGAAAATTAGACCAGGTAAAAATCCGTTAAATATTAGGGTTGTGGAAGCGGCGTGTCGGGTAAATTATAATCGAGAAGTCAACTACCAATATGTCGTCATTCCTTATTCCTTGGCGAATGAGTTGTTGCAATATGAAACTGATATAACTGCATTATTTGTTGCGGCTCGTGAGGGTGAACACCTACCTTCGCTAAAAGAACGTATTCAAACAGTCTTGGGAGATGACTTCGAGGTTAAGACAAACTTTGAGAAGAATGAACTAATTTTTAAAACAAGTCAATCTGAGCGCCTTATTGTTTTCTTTATTTTGGTTTTTATTTTCATTCTTTCCTCCTTTAATTTGATTGCCTCATTGGCGATGTTATTCGTTGAAAAGAAAAAGGACATTTCAACATTGTACGCTATGGGAGCAACAAAAAAGACTGTTTTTCAAATTTTCTTTTTTGAAGGACTTCTAATTAGCGGAAGAGGAATTGCAATTGGTTTATTCTTGGGGTACTTGATTGCTTTTTCTCAAATTTATTTTGGGATACTAGAAATGCCGAATTCGGGGGGCGAATTCTTCCCGATGAAAACAACTTGGTCAGACGCTTTCTTCATTCTATTGGCTGTTTCAACACTTGGGTTTTTAGCCTCATACCTGCCTACCAAATATTTGGTCGAGAAAAACGCTAAGAAGTAATCTTTAAACGGGTTTGGGGTTTAAAGCGTTGTATGTTTCAAGGTTTTCGTACAACTTGAAACCCTCAACTTTTTTAACCTAATCACTTATAGTGGAATATTTCCATGTTTCTTAGCGGGTACCTCCTCACGTTTATTTTCCAACATCTTAAACGCTGAAATTACTTTCGCACGTGTTTCTGAAGGAAGAATAACATCATCAATGATACCCCGTTCTGCGGCGCGGTAAGGATTCGCAAACAACTCTGCGTATTCTTGCTCTTTTTCTTTCCATTTTGCCTCAGCATCTGGTGCCTCAGCGATTTCTCGCTTAAAAATAATCTCCGCAGCTCCTTTTGCTCCCATTACGGCAATTTCAGCCGTAGGCCATGCGAAATTTAAGTCTGCACCGATGTTCTTTGAATTCATCACATCAAAAGCACCTCCGTAGGCTTTACGCGTAATGATTGTGATTCTTGGAACAGTTGCTTCGCTGAAGGCATAGAGTAATTTTGCTCCATGTACAATGATACCGTTCCATTCTTGATCCGTACCCGGTAAAAATCCTGGGACGTCTTCGAAAGTGAGCAAAGGAATGTTGAATGCATCACAGAAACGAACAAATCGGGCTCCTTTGCGAGAAGAATTAATATCGAGGACACCCGCTAGTGATATTGGCTGATTGGCGACTACACCAACTGTTCTCCCCTCAATACGTGCAAATCCAACGACAATGTTTGTGGCAAAATCTTTATGTACTTCTCGAAAAGAGTTATCATCAATGACACAATCAATTACTTCGCGAATGTCATAAGGTAGATTCGCGTTTTCTGGAAGAATAGTTTCAATTCGGCCCAATTTATTCTTGTCAAAACTAAACGATGATGTGTGGGGTGCGAGCGCGTTGCAATTTTGCGGCAAGTAAGACATCAAATCACGTACTTCTTTGAGTACAGTCACATCATTTGGACTTGTAAAATGGTTCACCCCTGATTTTTCAGCATGTGCTTTAGCACCTCCTAGATCATCTGAGGTTACTTCCTCATGAGTAACCGTTTTCACAACATTAGGCCCAGTGACAAACATGTATGACGTGTCTTCTACCATAAAGATGAAGTCCGTTAGCGCGGGACTGTAAACAGCACCACCGGCGCACGGCCCCATAACAACACTGATTTGAGGAATAAACCCGGAGGCCTTGGTGTTCCGATAGAAAATATCGGCATATCCTGCTAGGGAAACGACACCTTCTTGAATACGTGCACCACCAGAATCATTCAAACCGATGACAGGGGTTTGATTCTTCATGGCTAGGTCCATTATTTTGCAAATCTTCTCTGCATGGGTTTCTGAAAGTGAACCGCCTAACACTGTAAAATCTTGAGAGAACACGTAAACAGGTCTTCCATGAATGGTTCCATATCCCGTAACTACTCCGTCACCAGGAATTTTTTGATTCTCCAACCCAAAACTTGTAGATCGATGTTCAACAAACATTCCTAATTCTTGAAATGAGTTTTCGTCCAACAACAATTCAATGCGTTCACGTGCAGTAAGCTTTCCTTTACTATGTTGTCCAGCAATCCGCTTTTCTCCCCCTCCTAATTGGGATTCTTTTCGCTTTTCTACCAGTTTTTGATTCAATTCCATAATGTCGATGTCAATTGGACAAATTGTTTGAGGCGTTAAATATCGTAAATATGATTGAAAGAATGTTCTCCTGCCTGTTGAAAATAATAATTTGACACGTCTCTACTCGAGTTTTGACCAAACATTTCGTCGCTTTTTAATAGAAACAATTGGATATTCAATTAATTTCTTTAAATTGCAGCTGCATTGGGATTATGAAACGAACAAAATTTATTCTAGCAGTCGCACTTTCTATTGCAATAATGTTGTTGCTAGTGACTCCCTCGTGCTCTAAAGACGAATTAATTTCTCCAGTTCCAATGCCTTCCGGCG